>JAEETO010000117.1 GCA_016290385.1 Bacteroidales bacterium
ACCTACGCCGCCAGCCTGATCCGGATTATCGAAGAAAACGAGCTCTGGCGCTATGACCAGCTCGATGCCATCGCCCGCAAGGAACTCCCTCCTACCCCGGCGCAAGCCGAAGTCAGCACGAAATTCAAACCGCTTCCCGGACATAAGCTATACGCCGTCTCCCTCTCCCGCGAGATCCGGACGACCAACGGCGTACCGTATATCCGCGCCCGCAAAGGCGACACCTATGCCGGTCTGGCCAAGGAATACAACCTCTTCACGCGTGAGCTTCTCGGTTTCAACGACCGCAGCCGGAAAGCCGAATTGCACGAAGGCGAAATCGTCTATCTGGAAGCCAAGAAACGCGAGAGTGCGCCGAACCTGGACAAGCATGTCGTGGAAGAAGGCGAGACCATGCGCCAGCTCGCCCAGCGCTACGCCGTGAAAATGAAAAAAATCTATCAATACAACCATATGCGCCCGGGCAGCCAGCCTGAGCCCGGTACCATCCTCTTGCTCCGTAAACCCCGATGAAAAAGCGTACCCGTACCCTCCTGCTGACTTTCGTAGTCCTCCTGCTGGCCGGCTTGCTGGCCGCCTTCAATTTCTACGGCACCTTCTACTACAATAACGTCACAAACCTGGAAAAGCAGCCCGCCATCCAGATACCCCGAAGCTATGACTATCAGCAGATGATGGACGCCGTGCTGCAGAGCGGATCCATCGACAACCAGAAGACCTTCCTGCGTGCAGCCCGCTTCATGAAACTGAGCGATCATTTCCGTCCGGGGCAGTACAGATTCCGCAAGGGCATGGGCAACAAGGCATTGGTCCGTACGCTGCAGAAAGGATGGCAGACCCCGGTGCGGCTGGTCATTCCGGGCTATTACCGCAGCCTCGACCGCTTCGCCGACTTCCTGGGCGAGCAGCTGGAGGCCTCCGCGGAAGATTTTCGCACAGCCCTGGGCGACCCCCAGAATGCTGCCCGCTACGGCTTCACGCCCGAAACCTTCATCGGCATGTTCATCCCCAATACCTACGAAGTGTGGTGGACCGTCACGCCCGATGATTTTCTGGAACGCATGAATCAGGAATACCTGAAATTCTGGACCCCGGAACGCGATGCCAAAGCCGCAGCCTTGGGCCTGACACGGCAGGAAGTCAGCACCCTGGCCTCCATTGTCATCGAAGAAAGCAAATACGAGCCCGAGCTGGCCCGCATCGCCGGCGTCTATGTCAACCGTCTCAACAAGGGAATGCCGCTGCAGGCCGACCCTACCGTCATCTATGCCGTGGGAGACCCGTCCCTCAAGCGCGTGCTCAACAAACACCTGGAAATCGATTCCCCCTACAATACCTACAAGTACGCCGGCCTGCCGCCGGGGCCCATCACCATGCCACCCGTGGCCGCCATCGACGCCGTGCTGAACTACGAACACCACGACTATCTTTATTTCTGCGCCAAGGACAGCTTCGACGGCCAGCATGTCTTTGCCAAGACCCTGTCGGCACACAATGAAAATGCCCGCCGTTACCAGCGGGCACTCAGTGCGGAAATGCGGGCTAAGGCAGGTCAGGAAAATCCCCGGACCAGTTTTTGACAATCCGGAGTCCCGTCTGGAAAGCCGGATCCATTTCACTGTTGATCACCTGCCAGTAGGCCGTGTTACCCAGGACGCTGCGCGCCAGCAGCGCCTTGAGGCGCGTTTTCAGCACCGGCGTGGCGACAGCCAGTTCTTCGTCGTCCTCCGCTTTCAGGCCGTTCTCCTCAAAGAAAGCGACCATCTCATCGAAAACAGCCTTTTCCTTCTTTTCCCAGCGGGAATTGAAAGCGGCAAAATCCTTCGCAGCAAGTTCATTGCGATGCTTGTCGGCATAGTCATAATAAAATGAAGACAAGAGGCCGCCGTTGATGGCCCGCAAGACGTAGCGGTTGATACCGGTGGTATCGTAGGGCACGAAGACGTCGGGCATAATGCCGCCACCGCCATAAACAGTGCGGCCCAGCCTGAGCGTCTTGTATTTCAGGGAATCCGGAAAAGATATGCTGTCGGCGCTGAACGACTCGCCATGCGTATAGCGGTCCCGGGCCTGCTGGTAATAATCTTCCCGCCTGCCCTTTTCATACGGTGACTGGACAACGCGGCCGCTGGGCGTATGGTAACGTGCCACGGTCAGACGCATCTCGGAACCGTCCGCCAGATTATACGACTGCTGCACCAGGCCTTTTCCGAAAGTGCGGCGACCGACAATCACCGCGCGGTCCCAATCCTGCAGCGCGCCGGCCATAATCTCACTGGCACTGGCGCTTTCCTCGTCGACCAGGATCACCAGCGGTTCTTTCTCGAACAAACCGGCATCCTGCGAGCGGTCCACCCGGTCGATGCCCTTTCCTTCCGTACGGACAATCACCTGCCCGTCGCCCAGGAACAGGTTGGTCAGGAAGGTGGCCACATGCATGTAACCGCCCCCGTTCCCGCGCAAGTCGATGATCAGGCCCTTGGGACGGGTTTTCACGCACTTGCTGAGCGAATCCAGGAATTCTTCGGCCGTCTGCTGCGCAAAACGGCTGACCTTGATGTAAACGATATCCGGTTCGGGCTGATATACCGCATCGATGCTCTCAAGGGGAATCTTGTCGCGGCGGATGACATAGTCCCGCGCGACGCCGTCACGGAGCGCCGTTACCGTCACGTGGCTGCCTTTCGGCCCCCGAAGGCGCGGCTTCATCTCATCGGCCGGAAGGCCGACGCCTGCCACGTTCTCGCCGTCGATGGCCACGATCTTGTCACCGGCCCTGAGGCCTACGGCATCGGAAGGCCCGCCCAGGATCACGGCCTGGATCGTCAGGGTATCGTACAGCATCACATATTCGATGCCTACGCCTTCGAACGAACCTTCCAGTTGTTCGTTGGCAGCCTCCACCTTGGAAGCCGGAATATAGGTGGAATGCGGGTCGAGCTGATCCATCAGTCCCGCCATCATGGCATCCACAGCCTTGTCGAAATCCACGGAATCAACGTAGCGTGTCTGGATGTAAAACAGGGCGCTGGCAATCTTTTCGGCGTTGCGGCGCATGGCAGAGACCTGCGCATGCAAGGGCAGGCAGCATAGCAGCAACAAAGCAAGGATACTGAGACGTTTCATATTTCAAATATTTTACCTTCCTCGGCGAGCCAGGTGTCGGGAAAGACCTCCCGTGCCTGCGAGAGCAGCACGTTGAGATCCTGGTAGCGGGAGGAGAAATGGCCGAGGACCAGTTTCTTCGCACCGGCATCCGCAGCGACCTGCGCCGCTTCCCGTGCCGTGGAATGAAACATTTTGTGTGCCAGATCGACGTGCTCGTCGGCAAAAGTAGCTTCGTGATAGATCAGATCCGTGCCACGCAACCACTCCGCCTCTTCCGGGAAGACTGCCGTATCACTGCAGTAAGCGGCCGACTGGCCGGTCTTCAGCCAGACGATCCGGTAGCCGAAACAGTCGATGCGGTGCTGCAGCGGGAAAGCCCAGACCTCGCAGTTCCGCAGTCCGATGATGCGCTCGGGTTCTTTCATCGCGAGCGGGATATGGTGAATCTCATACTTCACCCCTTCCCCGAAATGGCCGAGGAAGAAATGAAGGATGGAACCGAAATCCCGTGGCGCATAGATGTAGAGCGGGGCCGTTCGACCGTCGAGCGCCATGGTCGACAACATCCCGAAAATCCCGAAGACATGGTCTCCATGCAGGTGGGAGATCAGGATGTTGTCGAGCCGCGCTTTCGAAATCTTGAAGCGTTTGAGCTGCACCTGCACGTTCTCGCCGCAGTCGACCAAAAACAAGCGCCCATGCAGATTGAATACGTGGGCGCTTTGGTGTTGGTCAACCATCGGCCGTGCGGATGCCGTGCCAAGGGTTGTGAGGGTGAAGTTCACTACTTTTTCGCTTTTTCTGCGGCCTCGAGACGGCTCTTGAGGTCAGCCAGGTCGGAGATGTCACCGAGGGTGGTCTTCTCCAGGTTGTCCTTCAGCTTGCGGACGACCTTCTGCATGGAGTTGGCCTCAGCGTCTTTCTCGCGGGCTTCCTTCTTGGCCTCTTCGCGTTTGGCTTCTTCGAACGTACGGGTGTGCGAGAGGGTGATCTTCTTGCTGCCCTTGTTGAATTCGGTCACCTTGAACGGGAGTTTCTCGCCTTCCTTGGCGGTAGTGCCATCTTCCTTGACCAGGTTGCGGTTCGAGCAGAAGCCCGTCACGCCTTCGGCGAGGGTGATGGTAGCGCCCTTGTCGACGATAGCGGTCACGGTACCCTCGTGGACGGAACCCACGGAGTAGGTGTTCTCGTATTCGTTCCAGGGATTCTCTTCGAGCTGCTTGTGGCCGAGGCTCAGACGACGGTTCTCCTGGTCGACTTCGAGGACGACAACCTCGATCGGCTCACCGATGGAGGTGAACTCGGACGGGTGCTTGATCTTCTTGGTCCAGCTCAGGTCGCTGATATGGACCAGACCGTCGACGCCTTCTTCCAGTTCCACGAACACACCGAAATTGGTGAAATTGCGGACCGTAGCGGTATGCTTCGAGTTGATGGGATATTTCTCGGTGATGGTAGCCCACGGATCGGGTTTGAGCTGTTTGATACCGAGGCTCATCTTGCGCTCCTCGCGGTCGAGGGTGAGGATCACGGCCTCCACCTCTTCGCCCACCTTGAGGAAATCCTGGGCGCTGCGCAGATGCAGGCTCCAGCTCATTTCGGAGACATGGATCAGGCCTTCGACACCCGGCTGCACTTCGACGAATGCACCGTAGTCGGCGATGACGACCACTTTGCCTTTCACCTTGTCGCCCACCTTGAGGTTCGGATCGAGGGCTTCCCAAGGATGCGGGTTGAGCTGCTTCAGACCGAGGGCGATGCGCTTCTTCGTATCGTCGAAGTCGAGGATCACCACGTTGATCTTCTGGTCGAGCGAGACCACCTCTTCGGGATGGTTGATGCGGCCCCAGCTCAGGTCGGTGATGTGGATCAGACCGTCCACGCCACCCAGGTCGACGAACACACCGTAGGAAGTGATGTTCTTGACCGTGCCTTCCAGCACCTGGCCTTTCTCGAGCTTGCCGATGATGTCAGCCTTCTGGGCCTCGATCTCAGCCTCGATGAGGGCTTTGTGGGAAACGACCACGTTGCGGAATTCCTGGTTGATCTTGACGATCTTGAATTCCATGGTCTTGTTGACGTACATATCGTAGTCACGGATGGGCTTGACATCGATCTGGCT
>JAEETO010000027.1 GCA_016290385.1 Bacteroidales bacterium
CGTGACGGCGAGGAAGTGGTCCAGCTTTACGTCCGCTTCCCGGGCGACGATGCCCGGTTCCGTTTGCGCGGCTTCGACCGATTCACGCTGAAGAAAGGGAAGAAAAGAGAAATCGAACTGATCATTCCGGCCGATGACCTGAAAATCTGGGACAGCGACGCCCACGCATTCGTCACGCCGAAAGGCCGCGCCAAGTTCCTGCTCGGCGCCTCCTCCGCCGACATCCGCCTGAGCAAACGCCTCCGGCTGTAATTGAAAAAGGCGTTCTTCCATCAGGGGAGAACGCCTATTTCTTTAACCTAAAACTTAACCTATGAAAAAACTATTCGATTGAAAGGTTAAGCAAAGGGTGTGCCAAACTTTGTTTCAAGTTGCGATGGTCTGAAATTATTATAGCAGACCGTCGGGAATGTCGAGCGTAAGGATGTCGTCGTGGATGCTGACGATCAGGTCTTCGTGGATGGGGAGCAGCACTTCGCCATGCTCCGTATCGACCGTAATGATCGTGTTGCCGCCGTAGTCGCTGAAATCGACGACTTCGCCGACGATGCAGCGGGTGCGGGCGTCGCGGACCTGCAGGCCGACCAGCGTATCTTCCTCTTCTTCCTCCTCTTCGGAAAGCGTCACCTCGCGTCCAACCAGCTCTTCGGCCTCGGCGAGCGTATCGATGTCTTCGAACTTGACGATCAACCGACCGCCTCGGGCTTGCGCCGATTCAATGAAAAAAGGAACCGGCAGTCCATCGAAGGCGATGAATACCGGTTCCTGACTCTTCAAATCCAGGGGATCGTCGGCAGAAAGGCTCAACACCACCTGCCCATCGGCACCCCAGGATTTCAACACTTTCATCCCGAAAACTAGGCTTCCGGAGCTTCAGCGGTAGCTTCTGCAGCAGCCTCAGCTTCTGCAGCGGCGGCGGCAGCCTCTTCGGCAGCAGCCTTGGCAGCGGCCTCAGCGGCAGCTGCGAGCTCAGCTTTCTTCTTGGCGATGGCTTCGGCGCGCTCTTCGTTGACCTTGGCCTCAGCCTTGACAGCGGCCTTGGCAGCCTCAACGGCGGCGTTGGCGATGCTCTGTTTCTTCGTGGCGACCTTGGAGTCCTTCTGGGACTTCCAGGCAGCGAAGCGGCGGTCAGCTTCCTCCTGGGAGAAAGCACCCTTGGCGACGCCACCCTGCAGATGTTTTCTCAGCAGGACACCCTCGTAGGAGAGGATACGGCGGGCCGTGGTGGTCGGCTGGGCACCTTTGTTGAGCCAGTCGAGTGCTTTGTCACCGTCGAGGACGATGGTAGCGGGATTGGTGTTCGGGTTGTAGAGGCCGATCTGTTCGATCAGACGGCCGTCGCGCGGTGCGCGTGCGTCAGCAACGACAATGTGGAAATACGCGTAATTCTTTTTGCCGTGACGCGAAAGGCGGATCTTAACTGCCATTTTGCAATTGCTTTAAGTTAGTAATCAGTTCAATAATTGTAACTTCCCTATCTTCTCGAGAAAGGGCTTGCAAAGATACGGATATTTTTTGAATTACAAATTTTTTATAAGGCGTCCACCACCCGCGTCATGTGCTTTCCGTTCGATCCCTTGATGAGGATGGTGCAGCCTTCGAGCGGGTTCTCCGTCACATAGGCCTTCAGCGACTCGATGTCGGGGAACGATTGGACCTCAGCGGATGTTATTTTCAGGGCCTTTGCGGCGCCGGCGAACTCCTCGCCGACCAGAAAGACTTTCGGGGCAGTGGCAACGGCCTGCTCCAGAACCGTCAGGTGCTCGGCCGCTGAGTCTTCTCCCAGTTCGAGCATGTCGCCCAACATCAGCACTTTATTGCTGTAATCAGTTCCGGCGAAATTGTTCAGCGCGGCCTTCATGCTGGAAGGATTGGCGTTGTAGGCATCGATGATCAGCGTGTTTCGCTCCGTCTTGACGAGCTGGCTGCGGCTGTTCGAGGGCGTGTAGGCCTCGATGGCCGCGACCATGCTGTTGAAAGGAACTTCGAAATAAGTGCCGACGGCCAGGGCAGCCATCACGTTGTCGGCGTTGTAGTCGCCGATCAGGCGGGTCGCGATCGTCACGGGTTTGCCATCCCGCTCCATTTCCAGGGTAAGATAGGGAGATTCCGCCGTGGCGGGAAGGATGCGGACGCCCTGCTCGCGGACGCCATATCTCCTGGTACACAGGCCGGTACGGTGGGTAATCATCTCGCAAAGATCCGGGTTGTCGGCGTTGTAAAAGATCATGCCGCCCTTCTGGCGCAGGTGGTCGTAGAGTTCGCCTTTCGTCTTTTTGACGCCCTCGAACGAGCCGAATCCCTGCAGATGGGCCTTGCCTACGGTCGTGATCAGGCCGCATGTGGGCTGCACGATCTTCGTCAGGTCGGCGATTTCGCCGGGGGCGCTGGCGCCCATCTCGACGACAGCCAGCTCCGTATGCTCGTTGAACCGGAACAAGGTGAGCGGGACGCCGATATGGTTGTTGAAATTGCCCTGTGTGGCTACGACGTTGTATTTCTGGGACAAGACCGTGGTGACCATCTCCTTGGTGGTCGTCTTGCCATTGGTTCCCGTGATGCCCACGACCGGAATGTCGAACTGCCTGCGGTGATAGGCAGCCAGCATCTGGAGCATGCCCAGCGAGTTCTGCACCACGATGCACTTGCGTCCCTTGTAAGCCGTCCCTTCCAGCAGGAAGCGGTCGACGATGGCATACTTGGCACCGGCCTTGAGCGCGTCTTCCGCAAAGTCGTTGCCATCGAACTTTTCGCCCTTGAGCGCGAAGAACATCACGCCTTCCTTGATCTGACGGCTGTCCGTCGTGATTCCCGAACACTTTTTGTAGAGTTCGTACAACTCTTCAACTGATATCATAGGTATAGATTTTATTTCTTTCCTGTAGATCCGAAACCGCCGCTTCCGCGCTGGCTTTCCGCCAGTTCTTCCACGGGCTCCCATTCCACCGTTTCGTGGCGGGCCACGACCATCTGGGCAATCCGTTCGCCGGCTTCGATGGTAAAGGGATCGTTCGACAGATTGACCAGGATAACCTTGATTTCACCCCGATAGTCCGCATCGATGGTTCCCGGCGCGTTGACGATGGAGATACCGTGCTTGGCGGCCAGTCCGCTGCGGGGACGCACCTGCGCCTCATAGCCGGCGGGCAGTTCGATATGAAGCCCGGTCGGTATCATCGCCCGCTCCAGCGGGGCAAGCGTCACAGGCTGCTCCAGGTTGGCCCGCAGGTCCATGCCAGCGGAGAAAGGAGTCGCGTAGGACGGGAGGTCGAACGGAGAGTGATTGACAATCTTTACTTTCATGCGACGGATCTTCTTTTTTGCAGCACAAATATAACAAATGCCACCCCGACATATAGCAGGACAAAGGCAGAATGCACCAGAATTTTCAAGCCCAGTCCCATCTCCGGAAGCAGGGAGGCCAGGCCCCAGACACCAAGGCCGGCGACAACCAGCAGCAGCACGACGCCCCAGTTGTACGGGATCGGGTAGTGCTTCCGCCCCAGGGCGGCTGTCAGGACAAGCATCGTAAGGTAACTGGCGATATGGCCCCATGCCGCGGCATGATAGGAATAGCGCGGCATGAAAATGACGTTCACGACGATCGTGACCACCAGGCCGGCCAGCGTGATCCACACCGCGTAACCCGTTTTTTCGGAGAGCTTGTACCAGATATTGACATTGAACAGGATGCCCGTGATGACATATGCCATCAGCATGATGGGCGTAATGTCGAGACCTATACGGAAGTCCTTGCCCAGGATCAGGCCGATCTCATCCATGAAGAGCATCAGCACCACGAAGCCGAACATGCAGAAGGCCGTGAAGTAGTTGAGCACGTCGGCATAGATTTTCTTGCTGCCCTTGTCGCGTTCGCGCTGGAAGAAGAAAGGTTCCGCCGCATAGCGGAACATCTGCACGAAGAGCTGCATGATCACGGCCAGTTTCACGGCGGCCTGGTAAACGCCCAGGTCGGCCCGCCAGTTCACGGGATCAGCATTGCAGAAACGCATCAGCACGCGGTCCAGCACGTCGTTCATGATGCCCGGGAGTCCAGCAACCATCAGCGGCAGGGAATAGATCAGCAGACGGCGGACCAGCGCGCTGTCGAGCCGGAAGGTGAGCTTCAGCAGCTCAGGTGCTATCAGGATCAGGCAAACGATGCAGCTGACCAGGATGGCGAAGATGGGATAAGTGAAGTCGGGCGTGGCGCTGACGAAGCGGGTGAGCCACAAGCAGGAACCCTCCGCGAAGCGGGCAGCCAGCACCAGGTAGAGCAACAGGTTGACACCCAATTCGGTCAGGATCTTGACGGTCTTGATGACGGCGAACTTCAGAGCCTTGTGCTCATGCCGTAGCTTGGCGAAGAGGATGGCCGTGGTACAATCGATCAGCAGGATGAGCCCGCAGTAAACGATGATGTTGCTGAAACCGGCATAGCCCATGGCCGTGGAAATGCCGCCCGAGAAGAGGGCCACCACGGCGAAAAAGAAGGCGCATACGCCGAACACCGTCACGAAGGCATTGGAGAAGACCCGGTCCGGGTCGGCCCCTTCCTTCGTGGCATAGCGGAAACAGCCCGTTTCAAGGCCGAGGGTCAGCATGACCTGCAGCATCGCGATATAGGCCATGAACTCCGACATCACGCCGAAGTCAGACTGGGTCAGGACGCGGGTATAGAGCGGAACAAGGGCGAAGTTGATGATTCGGGCCAGAATGGTACTCAGCCCGTAAATAGCAGTTTCGCCGGCCAGTTGCTTGATGGGATTTGCCACTTGGATGGAGATTATCTACAAAAATACGAAATAATCATTAATTTTGGGATATGAAACGTTTATTGATTTATGTGACGGCCGCACTTCTGCTGCTGGCCGGCTGCAAAGGAAACAAAGAACAGGCGCCCGCACCGGACGAAACGACGGCCGGAGAGGCACAGACTACGGAAACAACGCAAGAAGAAACTACCATGAACGAGACTCCTGTTGCTCCCGCCGACAAATGGGCGGAACTCGGCGATGAACCGAAACTGGTCATCAAGACCACCGACGGAACGATGACCGTCAAACTCTATGCAGATACCCCGCTGCACCGTGACAACTTTGTAAAACTGGCCAGAAAGGGATTCTACGACGGAATTCTCTTCCACCGCATCATCAAGGGCTTCATGATCCAGGGCGGTGATCCGCTGACCAAGGACACTACGCAGGTAGCCATGTACGGCACCGGCGGACCGGGCTACACCATCCCGGCCGAGATCCTGCCCAATCATACGCACAAGAAAGGCGCGCTGGCGGCTGCCCGCCGCGGCGACCAGGCCAACCCGGCCAAAGAATCTTCCGGCTCGCAGTTCTATATCGTACAGGATGCCGAAGGCTGCAAGCACCTCGACGGGGAGTACACTATTTTTGGCGAAGTGGTCGACGGCCTGAACGTGGTCGACAAGATTGCCGCCGAGCGGACCGACTTCCGCGACCGTCCTCTCCGGAAAGTGGAAATTATTTCGATTACACCTGCGGAATAATCACTTCAAGAAAAAAGTTTGGCACACCCTTTGCCTAACCTTTCAATCGAATAGTTTTTTCATAGGTTAAGTTTTAGGTTAAAGAAATAGGCGTTCCGTCCGGCACTTGGGGAACGCCTTTTTCTTGTGTTTACTGGGGCTCTGCCCCACCCGAGCCATGCGAGAGCACGACCTTCGGGAGTAAACCCTGCCGCTACGGCCTGCTATCGCACGATGCCCACGCAACGGCCTCCGCTAGCGGCTGATGCCGCGGGATGACGGGATGACGGGATGACGGGATGACGGGAAATTAGATGAACTGCTCGATGACGGAGCGGGCGGCGGCGACTTTTTCGTCAAGCATGGAACGGGTGGCGGCTTCGCAGAGGAAACGGAGGTAGGGTTCGGTGTTGGAGGGACGGACATTGAACCACCAGTCCTTGAATTCGACGCGGTAACCGTCGAAATCGTAGAAGGCCGTGCTGGGTTCGCCAGCCATGAAATAGTCTTTCACGGCATCCATCGCCGCTTTCTTGTCCTCGACGCGGAAATTGATCTCGCCGGAATTCTCGTAGTGCCTGATCTGGGCGATCTTCTCGGAGAACCTGATGCCTTCACGTTTCAGCTTGGCCACGATGTTCAGGACCATGATGCCGGCCAGCAGGCCGCTGTCGCTGTAGAAGAAGTCGCGGAAATAGTAGTGGCCGGCGACTTCGCCACCCCAGATGCCGCCCAGTTCGCGAAGCTTCGGCACAGCAAAGGCGCGGCCCACCCGCCACATGGCGATGGTCGCACCCTGCGGCTCCAGATATTCCGCCACGGATTTGGAACTGCGGATGTCTTCCAGGACAATGCCCTTCTCCCCTTTTTCCTTAATGAAATACTCGCCCAGCAGCGCGATGATCAGGTCGGGCGCGATGAAGCTGCCCGTCTCGTCGATGAACATCACGCGGTCGGCGTCGCCGTCGTAGATGACGCCGACGTCACATTTGTGGGCGATGACCAGCTTCTGCAGGTCGACCACGTTTTCGGGCTGGAAGGGATTGGCCTCGTGGTTCGGGAAACTGCCGTCGAGGGTATCATACAGATAGCTGGGCTGCTCGCCGAAAATGCGGTGGACGAAAATCGACGCCATGCCGTTGGAGCAGTCCATGCCGATGGCCAGGTTGGAAAAATCCTGCTTGAAACTGTTGAGGAATTCCACATACTCGTCACGGACGTCGTAGTCGCAGACCGTGCCCCGCTTTTCTGCCACCGGCGTGGGACGGTCTTCGAGAATCCACTGCTCGATGGTACTCAGGCCCGTATCGTAGCCGACGGGAAGCGCCAGCTCCCGGGATATCTTCAGACCGTTGTCGTCTTTCGGATTGTGGGAGGCCGTAATCTGGATAGAGGCTTTGAAGCCGTGCTTCGCCGTCACGTAATAGACGAAAGGCGTCGTGCTCAGGCCCAGGTCGCAGACCTCGGCGCCGGCATCGAGCAGGCCGTTGAGCACGGCCTCGTGAAGTGCCGGCGAAGAGAGCCGCATGTCGCGGCCCAGGAGCACGCGGCGCGTGCCGAGCAGTTCGGGAACAAAATAGGCGACTTTATAGGCAATGTCCGTGGTCAGGTCGGTGCCGAAACGGCCGCGGATGTCGTAGGCATGGAAGGCTTTCAACTTCATGGTGATATTATTTGTCAGATTTTACACGATAGCGAGGGTGCACATTTCCCTTGGCAATGTTCATCAGCTTGCCGGTGAGCATCTTGCGCCGTATGGGCGCGGCACGGTCGACGAAGAGGATGCCGTCGAGATGGTCCATTTCGTGCTGGATCATGCGGGCGGCGAAGCCCCCGAATTCCTCCTCTACTTCCTCGAAGGCCGGATTGACGTAGCGGACACGGATGCGGGCCGGGCGGGAAATCGAAGCGTCGACGTTGGGGATGCTCAGGCAGCCCTCTTCATACGAAGACGTCTCTTCGCTTTCGAAGGTGAACTTCGGATTGATCATTTCGCGGTGAAAGTCTTTCAGCTCGGGATAGCGGTCGACCAGATCGGTGCCGTCCACCACCAGGATGCGGCGCGACACGCCGACCTGTGGTGCGGCGAGGCCGCAGCCGTCGGCATGGTGCATGGTTTCGACCATGTCGCCGATCAGTTTGGTGAGACCTTCGCGATCGTCCAGTGCAGATTCTTCGGCTGCCTTGCGCAGCACCTGCGAACCATATAGATAAATGGGAAGTATCATGTCAGTTTTCTGTTTTTCGATCCAGATAGGTTTGCAAGATCAGGGCCGCACTCACTTTGTCGACGGCGGCCTTGTCGCGGCGGTCCATCTTCTTCACGCCACCGTCGATCATCGCCCGGTGGGCGAGGACGGAAGTGAAGCGCTCGTCTTCGAGCGTGACGGGAACCTCCGGAAAATGCTTCTTGAGCAGATTCAGGAAGGCATCGACGTAAGCGGCGGCCTCGGACGGCGTATTGTCGAGATTCATGGGGTAGCCCACCACGAAACGCTCGATCCCTTCGGCTTCGGCATACTTTTTAAGATAATCTATTATCTTTGCAGACGGAACAGTTTCCAGGGCGGAAGCGAAGATGCGGAGCGGATCGCTCACTGCAACCCCCACGCGTTTCCTTCCATAATCGATGCCTACGATTCTGTCCATAATGCAAAGATAACGAAAATCTATGGCAAATAAAGAAAGAAAATTCGACAGGCACCAGCTCTTCACCTACCTGGTTTTCGGCGTGGTGATGATGCTGCTGACCTATCTTCTTATTGCCCATACGCCGCTCAAGCGCTCGATTCCCGGTTATCCTTCCCAGAAGACCCAGCTGGCCGCCATTGAGAATTACAGAAAGATCGACTCCCTGGAACGGGTCATCGACCTGTGGGCCTTCCAGGTAGCCAATATCCAGCGGGTCATGACGGGACGCGAGGCGCTGCCGCTCGACTCGATGCGCCTGACCCGGATCGAAACGGAGGTCGATGCCGAACAGCTGGCTGTGTATGAAACCAGCGACTCGCTGCTGCGGGCCCAGGTGGAGCAGTTCGATGCCGGACAACAGGCCCGCCCCGAACCCGAACGGATCGAAGCCCTGCGTGACGTCCCGTTCAAACGCCCTGTCAAGGGTACGCTGGGAGAAGGTTTCCGCCCGGGTGGCAGCCACCCCTACGTCGAAGTCACAGCACCGGCCGGGACACAGTTCTCTGCCATCCTCGACGGGACCATCGTCTCGGCGGAATGGAACGAGCGGGAAGGCTGCACGCTCTGGATGCAGCATGACGGCGACCTGATGTCCATTTACCGGCAGGCCGGCAAGCTCCTGCGCAGCGTTGGCGAACAAGTGAAAGCCGGCACCCCGCTCGGCACCGTGCGGGAAACCGGTGAGCTGTCGAACGCCCATGTCCTGATTGAGCTCCGCTACAAGAACCAGCCGGTCGATCCGACCCTCTATATCGAATTCTGATGGAACAACAACCCAAACGACATATCGCCATCCTCGGTTCCACTGGTTCGATCGGAACCCAGGCGCTCGACGTGATCGGCCAGCATGAAGACCGCTTCCAGGTGGAACTGCTGACGGCCAACAACAACAGCCAGCTGCTCATCGAGCAGGCCCGGCGCTTCAATCCGTCCAGCGTGGTCATCTGCAACCCGGATCTTTATGACGAAGTGGCAGCGGCGCTCGATCCCTTGTATATCAAAGTATTTACCGGCATCGACTCCATCTGCGAACTGCTCAAGGACCCGCAAATCGACATCGTGCTGACTGCGATGGTGGGATTCAGCGGACTGAAGCCGACCATCGCCGCCATCGAGGCAGGCAAGGCCATCGCCCTGGCCAACAAGGAGACGCTGGTTGCGGCCGGCAGTCTCGTGATGCCGCTGGCCCGCCAGTTCGGCGCCCCCATCCTGCCGGTCGATTCAGAGCATTCGGCCATCTTCCAGTGCCTCCAGGGCGAGCACGCCCGCCTCGAGAAGATCCTACTCACCGGATCGGGCGGACCGTTCCGCACCAGTACCCGCGAAGAACTGGCTACCGCCACCCGTGAGCAGGCCCTCAACCATCCCCGCTGGAAAATGGGCGCCAAGGTAACCATCGACTCGGCCAGCCTGATGAACAAGGGGCTGGAGCTGATCGAAGCCCGCTGGTTGTTCAACGTGGAGCCTCAGGACATCGAAGTGGTCATCCATCCGCAATCGATCATCCACTCCATGGTACAGTTCTCGGATGGTTGCGTCATGGCCCAGCTCAGCCAGCCCGACATGCGGCTGCCCATCCAGTACGCCCTCTCCTATCCTGAACGCATCGACCTGAATACGAAGCGCATCGATTTCTCTGAACTGGCACAGCTGACGTTCGAAAAACCCGACCTGGAGCGATTCCCCTGCCTGGGACTCGCCTACGGCGCCCTGGAGAAAGGCGGCAACGCCACCTGCATCATGAACGGCGCCAACGAAGTGGCCGTCGCGGCTTTCCTCGAGGGCCGTATCCATTTCACCCGGATTCCCGAAATCATCGCCACGACGATGGCGCGCTGCACCTTCGTGGCCCAACCCGACCTGGATGCAATCTATAGCACGGATTTTGAAGCGAAGCGCATTGCATCCGACCTTATCAACGGACTTTAAATGGTAGTATTGCTTAAAATCGTCCAGGTGATCCTGGCGCTCTCCCTGCTCGTCCTCTTCCATGAGTTCGGGCACTACACTTTTGCGAAGCTTTTCAAGACGCGGGTAGAGAAATTCTATCTGTTCTTCAATCCGAAATTCTCCCTGGTCAAATTCAAGCGCTTCGGCGGCAAGTGGCACTGCAAGTTCCTTTCACCCAACGAAGACGCCGAATGGGACGCACACCCCGAACAGACGGAATACGGCATCGGCTGGCTGCCTTTCGGCGGCTACTGCAAGATCGCCGGCATGATCGACGAATCGATGGATACCGAAGCGATGAAGCTGCCGCCCCAGCCCTACGAGTTCCGCACGAAACCGGCCTGGCAGCGCTTCTTCATCATGTTTGGCGGCGTCCTGTTCAACTTCATACTGGCCATCATCCTATACGCCGCGATCCTCAACCACTGGGGTGAAGAATACCTGCGCAACGAGAACGCCATCTATGGCATCGCCGTGAACGAGCTCTCCAGCGAGATCGGCTTCCGCGACGGCGACCGCATCCTGGCCTTCGACGGCCAGCCCATCGACAATTTCTCCAGCCTGCAGGTGGACCTGGTCCGCTCCCAGGCCCGCGAGGCGACCGTCCTGCGCGACGGCGATACCCTGACCATCGCCATCGATCCCCAATACCTGCCCGCCATGCTCAACACGCCGGGCATGTTCGACCTGGCCTTCCCCTTCGTGGTCAAGGAAGTGCAGCCCGATTCCCCCAATGCCGGAGCCGACCTGCAGCCCGGTGATGCCGTGACGGGCATCAACGGCCAGCCGATGTTCATCGTGCAGCAGATCCAGCGCGAACTCGCCCGGCACCGGGGAGAAGGCATCACTGCCGACATCCACCGCGCCGACACCGATGTCGAAGTGCCGCTGCAAGTCGACACCGCCGGACATATCGGCGTGCTGCTCGACACCGACCTGACCAAGTATTTCGAGGTGACGACCAAGGAATACAACCTGCTGACCGCCATCCCGGCCGGTGCCAAAAAGACCTGGACCACCATCAAAGGCTATGTGCAGGAACTCGGCCTCATCTTCTCGCCCAAGACGCAGGCCTACAAGTCAGTGGGCAGTTTCATCGCTATCGGCCGCATCTTCCCCGACACCTGGGACTGGTACAGGTTCTGGTCGCTCTGCGCCCTGCTCTCCATCATGCTGGGTGTGATGAACCTCCTGCCGATCCCCGCGCTGGACGGCGGGCACATCCTGTTCCTGCTTTTCGAGATGATCACCGGCCGCAAGCCTTCCGACAAATTCATGGTCGTGGCGGAATGGATCGGTATGGCGCTATTATTGCTGCTCATGGTCCTGGCCTTCGGCAACGACATCCGGAGTCTCTTCTGACAATAAAAACGACACGATATGAAAACCCAACGCATCATCCTGATCGCCACGCTTTCCTGCCTCGTCCTCTCGCTCGGCGCCTGCTCGAAAGAGAAGAAGCCGCAGCTCCTGCCCGCCATCAGCGGCAAGGCCGGTGAAGTGGAAATCGTCTCCAAAAAGGCCTACTGGGAATCCGAGGTGGGCAATGCCATCCGTACAGTCCTGCAGGCAGAGTATCCCTATACTCCGCAGAAAGAGTCGAAATACCGCATTTACAACGTGCCGCCGGAGGGATTCGTGAACGTCTTCCGCCTGCACCGCAACATCCTCTACGTCCATATCGCCGACACCTGCACGAAAAAAATCGCCATCAGCAAGAACGTGTGGGCCGACCCGCAGACCATGGTGACCATCTATGCGCCGGATGAAGCCTCCGCCGCCGAAATCATCCTTTCACACAACGACATGATCTGCGAGGCCTTTGAAGATGCGGAGCGTGAACGCGTGATCTACAACGCCCGGAAGTTCGAGAACGCCTCCCTGGCCGTCGCCGTCCGCAGCCAGTTCGGCGGAAGTCCCTACTTCCCGTCTTCCTATACCTTGAAGAAAAAGACCGATGATTTCGTATGGATCTCCTACGAGACCACCTATACGACACAGGGTATCTTCATCTATAAATTCCCCTACACCAGCCCTGAGCAATTCTCGCTGGAAGCCCTCGTGGCCAAACGCAACGAAGTGCTGAAGGAAAACGTACCCGCTTCGCTGGAAGGAAGCTACATGATCACCAACCCCGTGATCCAGCCCGGTTACTATCAGAAAGAATACAAAGGACGCGAGTTCGTCGAGATCCGCTCGCTCTGGGAGACCCAGAACGACTACATGGGCGGTCCTTTCATCAGCGATGCCTTCCTCAGCACCGACGGCAAGGACATCATCGTGATCGAGGGCTTCGTCTATGCCCCGAAATACGACAAGCGCGACTATCTCCGCCAGGTGGAAGCCATCATCTATTCCTGGCATTGATCTGCCGGTAGAAGCAAAAAGAGAGAAAAAATTTGTAATCGAAAAAACTTTTTCTATCTTTGCGGTCCCATTCTGACGAGTGGGGACTGATGGCGGGTTCGTCTATCGGCTAGGACGAGAGATTTTCATTCTCTAAAGAGGAGTTCGACTCTCCTACCCGCTACCAAAAATATAAAAAATCAAGTAATGGCAAACCACGCATCAGCAGACAAGCGTTATCGCCAAAGCGAGAAACGCAGAGTGCATAACAAATACTATGCACGTACAACCCGCAACGCCATCAAGGCGATCCGCAATACTACCGACAAAGCAGCAGCCGAGGCTTCCATGCCGAAGGTGTTCGCTATGATTGACAAGCTCGCAAAGATCAACGTCATCCACAAGAACAAAGCAGCCAACCTGAAGAGCGGCATCGCCGTTTATGTGAACAAGCTCGCATAAATTGCTTTTTTGCGGCCAGGATTTGAAAAAACTTTCCAACCTTTGTTGGAAAGTTTTTTTATTTCCTGACCATGAAAACACACAGCATCAAAACTTGGAATGAGGAGGAGCGGCCGCGGGAGAAGCTGATGCTTCATGGCGCCGGCGCCCTCACTGACACGGAACTGCTGGCCATCCTGCTGGGATCGGGCACCCGCAGGCAAACCGCCGTCGACCTGGCCCGCGACCTGCTGGCCCCGGGCGGCGGACGGCTCGACGCCCTTTCACGCATGGACGCCCGCCAGCTGACGAAGACGGACGGCATCGGGCTGGCCAAGGCCACTGCTGTCCTGGCCACCTTCGAACTGGCGCGCCGCCTGGCCGCCGAACTGCCTGAAGACGAACTGACCATCCGGACCTCGGAGACGGTCGCACGAATGATGGGGCCCCATCTGCGGGACCTGCCGCACGAAGAGTGCTGGGCTCTGTACCTCAACCGCGGACGGAAACTCATCGGCAAGGAAAAGATCAGCATCGGCGGCATGGGTTCCACCATCATGGACATCAAGATCATCGTCAAGAAGGCCGTGGACCGGCTTGCCAGCGGACTGATCCTGGTTCACAACCATCCTTCCGGCAACCCCCATCCCGGCGAGCAGGACCGCAAGCAGACCGAAGCCCTGAAGCAGGCTGCCGCTGTCTTCGACATCGAACTGGTCGACCACGTGATCATCGGCAAGAAAAAATATTTCTCGTTTTCCGACGAGAATTACTAACTTTAGGGTGTAAAAACCCTGAAGACTATGAAAATCATCACCCTCGGAGCGACTGACTCCCTGCTGGGCCACTACCTGGCGCAGATCCGCGACAAAGCCGTGCAGAAAGACGCCATGCGTTTCCGCCGGAACATGGAGCGCATGGGCGAAATCTTCGCCTACGAGATCAGCAAGACGCTGTCATACAAGACGGTACAGACCGAGACGCCGCTCGGTATCGCCGAAAGCCGCGTGCTCGACGAGCCCCTTGTCCTGGCCACCATCCTTCGGGCCGGCCTGCCGGTCCACCAGGGCCTGCTCAATTGCTTCGAAGGCGCCCAGAACGCCTTTGTGGCCGCCTACCGCAAATACGGAAAGGGCAACGAATGCGACATGCTCATCGAATACCAGAGTTGTCCGCCGCTGGAAGGCAAGACGCTGGTCATCGCCGATGCCATGCTGGCATCCGGCGCATCCATGCTGATGACGTATGAGAGCCTGGTGGCGAACGGAGAGCCGAACCACACGCACATCGTCTGCCCGGTAGCCTCGCACGAGGGCGTTGAGAATCTCTCCAAGAACCTGCCGCACAAGCGCGTCACCTTCTGGGTGGGCGCCGTCGACGAAGAACTCACCAACCACTCGTTCATCGTCCCGGGACTGGGCGATGCGGGTGACCTGGCATTCGGCAGCAAAAACTAGTTTTCTACAATCTCGCAACGAAGCGTGGCCGAGGTGCAGGAAAGCACCCGGACGGTCACAGTGTCGCCCGGCTTGTGGCCCGCTGCCGGGAAGACGCAACTCTTGTTCTGCGAAGTACGGCCCATGAGCTCCGCGTCTGAGCGCTTCGATACGCACTCGACTAGCACTTCGTAGCACTGGCCGACGCAACGCTCGTTGCTTTCCAGCGAGATACCGTTCTGCTGGGCGATGATCTCGTTCAGGCGCCGGGTCTTGACTTCGGCCGGTACGTCATCGGGGAAATGACGGGAGGCCTTGGTGCCGGGACGCTCGGAGTACTGGAACATGAAAGCACTGTCATAGCGCACTTCTTTCATCAGCGAAAGCGTCGCTTCGTGGTCGGTTTCGGTCTCGCCGCAGAAACCGGCGATGACGTCGGTGGTGATGGCACAGTCGGGCAGGATCTCCCGGATGCGGGCGATGCGTTCCAGATAATGCTCACGGGTATACTTCCGGTTCATCTTCTCGAGCATCGTGTTGCTGCCGGACTGAACAGGAAGATGGATGTGCCGGCAGATGTTCGCGTGGCGCGACATGGCCAGCAGCACGGCGTCGCTCATGTCCTTGGGATGCGAGGTAGCGAAACGGATGCGGATCTTCGGGTCAAGCATGGCGACTTTCTCCAGTAGGCCCGCGAAATCGACATTCTCCCCGCTTTCGGGATCCATCCAATGATAGGAGTCCACATTCTGTCCGAGCAGGTTGATCTCCTTGTAGCCGGCGGCAATCAGTTCCCGGGCTTCGCGGACGATGCTCTTCGGATCGCGGCTGCGCTCGGCGCCGCGCACGAAAGGAACGATGCAATAGGAACATACGTTGTTGCAGCCCCGCATGATGGAGATGAAAGCGGTCACGCCTTCGCGGTCCATCCGCACGGGCGAAATGTCCCCGTAGGTCTCTTCATGAGACAGGATCGTGTTGATCTGCTTGCCGGAACCGGTGACGGCAGCAACCAGCCGGGGCAGGTCGCGATAAGCATCGGGACCGGCCACGATATCGACGGCGGGGTTCTCCAGCAGCTTTTCCTTGAGCCGTTCGGCCATGCAGCCCATCACGCCCACCACCACGCCGCTGCGGCGGCGCTTCTCCTGGCGGAACACGTCGAGGCGGCCCAGCACGCGCTGCTCCGCGTTGTCGCGCACCGAACAGGTGTTGATCAGGATCAGGTCGGCGGCATCCATCGTCTCGCAGCGTTCATAGCCTGCTTTCTGGAGGATGGAGAGTGCCACTTCGCTGTCGTTGACGTTCATCTGACAGCCGTATGTTTCAATAAAGACCTTCATTGCGCGTTCAAATTTCGCCGCAAAGATAAGTTTTTATTATCTTTGTATGATATTTGCTGAGAATAAAAAGCATGAAACGAATTCTGGTCCTTTTTTGCACTGCCCTGCTGCTGACAGCCTGCCACAACGCCTCCCAGGATCCCGTGATCAAGGGATACCGGATCCAGCAGGTGGGCGGCCTGGGCCTGAGCGCCAACGGTGTGACCGCCGACATGGTGCTCAAACTTGACGTGGATAATCCCTCCAACGCCAGCTATACCCTGGAAGCGTTGCATGCCGATGTCTACAGGAACGGAGAAAACGGCCGCTTTGCCGAAGTCACCCTGCCCCAGAGCGCCTCCATCGCTCCGAGAAGCAACCAGAGCGTCGACATCCCGCTGCAGGTTCTCCTGCTCCGGCCGCTCTCCCTTCTCGCCGGCGGCGAGGAAATGCTCGACCTGTCGCAGTATGTCGCCGACCTGGACCTGACCGTCCGCAAAGGTTCGCTCAAGAAACGGATCCAGAAAGAACGCGTTCCGCTCAAAGACCTGCAACATCTGCTCAGCAGTCCACAAACTCCTGAAACAGAATGAGAAAATACAGACTACTTGCTCTATTGGCCGCCTTGTTCATCGGCGTGACCGCCTCGGCCCAGACCCAGGCCCAGGTTGACAGTACGCTGCTGGGCGTGGACATCCTGTCGCTCATCAGCCAGAACGGCAGTTCCAGCGGGACGGCCTTCGTCAACCAGTCCATCGAAATCCGCAACGCACTCTCCCGCCATATCGTGGCCAACAGTAGCGCCAAGCTGCAGGGCTATCGCGTCCGCATCTTCTTCGACAGCGACCGCACCGCCCGCGCCAAATCCGCCTCCATTGCCGCCGGCTTCCGGGAAAAGTATCCCGAGATCCCTGTGTATGTGAGCCATGTAAGCCCCTATTTCAAAGTGGCTGTGGGAGATTTCCGTACCCGGGCCGACGCCCAGCGCTTCGCCAGCAAGCTGACCGCCACCGGCGCCTATCCCTACGTCTTCGTAGTCAAAGAACAAATCAATTATCCCGGTTTCTGACATGTCGAAGCTTACCCTGACCCAACAGCAGAAGCAGCTCCAGAAGCTCTCTCCCCTGCAGATCCAGACCATCAAGCTGATCGAGCTTCCGGCACCGGAACTTGAGCAGCGGATCCAGAAGGAACTGGAGGAGAATCCCGTTCTGGAGGAAGTGGTGGATGATTCCCCGGAGGGTGAGGAGAAAAAGAACGTCTCGCTCAGCGAATACAGCGGTAGCGACCCGACTCCTTCGTACAAGCTCTACGTCAACAATCAGGGAAAGGACCTCAAGCCCCAGTACAACACCTTCTCCGTGCAGGAAAGCTTCCACCAGAGCCTGGAATCACAGCTGGGCTATTGCAAGCTCGACGAGCGGCAGCGCCAGATCGCCCTGTTCATCATCGGCATGATCGACGACGACGGCTACCTGCGGCGCGACCTCGAGTCGCTTTGCGACGACATTTCGTTCCGGCTCGGCATTGAAACCGACGAACAGGAAGTGGAGCATCTGCTGGGCCTGATCCAGGAATTCGACCCGGCCGGTGTGGGCGCCCGCGACCTGCGGGAGTGCCTGCTGCTGCAACTCCGGACCAAGACCCAGACGCCGTCCGTCCAGCTGGCCACCCGCATCCTGCAGGATTATTTCGTGGAATTCACAAAGAAACACTATACGAAGATCACCGCCAAGCTGGGCATCACGGAAGAAGAGCTCAAAGACGCCATCGCTGAAATCGTGCGGCTCAATCCCCGTCCCGGCGGGCAGATCGACGATTCCTACACCGAGCAGCTCCAGCAGGTGGTTCCCGATTTTCTCGTCGAACTCAAGGATGGCGAACCCGTGATGTCGATGCCCCGCTTTTCCGTTCCGGAACTCAAGGTCAACAAGCGCTACGCCGACGTGCTGATGGAAGCGGCCAACAGTTCCACCCGTGAAAAGAAGGAAGCCGCCACCTTCGTCAAGCAGAAGCTCGATTCGGCCAAATGGTTCATCGAAGCCATCAAGCAGCGCCATAACACCCTGCAGAACACGATGAACGCCATCATCGACTACCAGCACGACTTCTTCATCGACGGCGATGAGACCAAGCTGAAGCCGATGGTGCTGCGCAACATCGCCGAGAAGACCGGGCTGGACATCTCGACCATCTCCCGCGTGGTGAACTGCAAATATGTCCAGACGCATTTCGGCATCTATCCGTTGAAGTATTTCTTCTCGGAAGGCCTCGTGGCCAACGACGGCGAGGAAGTCTCCACGCGCGAGATCAAGACCATCCTGACCAACAGCATCGCGGAAGAAGACAAGCGCAAGCCGCTTACCGACGAGGAACTGGTGGCCGTGCTCGACGCCAAGGGATACAAGGTGGCGCGCCGCACCGTGGCCAAATACCGCGATATGCTCAACATCCCGATTGCGCGGCTCCGCAAAGAACTTTAAAAAAATCCGAATATGACCAAGATGAAAACCGTCTACCTGGGAGAGCTCCGCTGCGAAGCCGAGCACCTCGACTCAGGCAGCAAGCTCCGCACTGTCGCCCCGAAAGACAACAACGGGGACGGCTCGCTCTTCTCTCCCACCGACCTCTTCGCCACCTCGCTCGGCTGCTGCATGCTGACCATCATCGGCATGACGGCCCGCACCCACGGCTTCTCCATCGACGGCACCACCATCACGACCGAAAAAGTGATGGCCGCCAATCCGCGCCGCGTGGCGGAACTGCATCTCGACATCCATCTGCCGGAGGGCAGCAGCTACACCGACAAGGAAAAGGCCCTCATCGAAAACGCAGCCAAGACCTGCCCGGTCGCCAATTCCCTGCATCCGGACATCAAGAAAGTCGTGGTGTTCCACTGGTAACCGAACTGTCGCATCTTTATATCCCGATAGGGGTATCGATCTCCCATGAAAAAGCACTTATTAGGTAAACTGTTGTTGTTTACCGCATTAGCCCTGCAGGCGACAGCCTGTGTAATCATCGTCCATGATTCCAAGGACCAGAAAGTAGCTGTGTTGCTTCCCGATACCACCATCATTGACCGTTGGGCCGCAGACAAGCAAAACCTCAAAACGGTGATGGGCAAGTACGGCTTCAATACCACGTTCTATATTGCCCCGGAAACGGCAGAGGGTGCCGTGCAACAGGTCGATCAACTCCGGGAGGCCATAAAGGACGGAGCCAAGTATATCGTGCTGACCGCCATCGATTATACGAAAATCAACGAATCCGGCCTGCTTGAGCAGAATCCCGACGTCAAACTTGTCTGCCATGACCGGTTTGTGCCCGACAATCCGCATATAACTTATATCTCGTCAACCGACACAAAGGAGATCGGGCGTATGCAGGCCATGTTCCTTCTCAACCATTATCATTCCTCCGGAGCAAAGTCCATGACCATCGAATTCCTGGAAGGTCCTGAAACCGACATCAATGCCAAGGACTACTTTGAAGGTGCGATGGAACTGCTCAAGAAGTATATCGACAACGGGAATCTGGTAGTCAAGAGCGGCAAGAAGGATTACAGCCAGGTAAAGGCTGACAGCTGGGATATTGCCGACGGCAAGAAATCCATGCAAAACCGCCTGGACAGCTATAAAGCGGGCGAGCGCCCGGACATGGTACTCGCTGCCAATGACAATCTGGCCCAGGGAGCCATCGAGGCGCTGACGGCGGCGGGGATTACGGATATGCCGATCATCACGGGCCAGGACAATACCACAATGGCGCAGAACAATATCAAGGACGGCAAGCAGGCTATGACCATTGACAAGAACCTGAATGATATGGCTTACAATACAGCGCTCATTATCAACAGCCTGATATCACATTCTCCCGTCCAGACCAGCCAGCACATCTCGGTCGGAGAAGAAAACATTCCGGTACTCTACTCCAAGATTACCCTGATGACCATAGACAGCTATTAGCTTCTCACAGTGTGCCCGGGTTCGTCCGGCCCTCTTCCTGTATTTTCCGAAATCATAAAACATTATTCCCCATGAGAGCCTGTTTCACAAGCATCGCCCTGACTGTCTGCTGCCTCGCAGCCCTCACTTCGTGTGAATATCTTCACCCGGACAAAGAAATCAGGTCCGTGGACGACCTCAAAGGCAAGATCGTGGGCGTGGAGGCCGGCGGCTACTACGACGAGGAACTGGCCGGGGAGCGCAACTTCCGGGTCGTCCGCTACAAGAGCACCGTAGAGTGTCTGGCGGCCCTGGTCCGCGGTGAGATCGACGCCTTCAAGGATGATGAAATCGCCATCTCGCCCAGCGACCTGTCGCGCAACGGCGCGAAAATCGCCTTCCGCGACGATCGCACCTTCGACATCGGATTCGCCTTCCGGAAAAACAGCCAGGAACTGGCATCGGCCTTCAACGGATTCCTGTCCGAAATCCGCAGCAGCGGCCTGTACCAGGAGATCTACGACCGCTGGTTCAACAGCAGCGATCCCAACAACGTTCCGATGCCCGACATCGAAAAAGTGTCCACCGGAAATGAACTGAGAATCGGCGTCAACGTACGTATCGCGCCCATGTGTTTCCAAGTCGACACCGAGTGGCGCGGCTTCGAGATTGAACTGCTCGAACGCTTCGCCGCCGCGCAGAACCGTCCCTGCAGCATCACGCTCTTCACCCTCAAGGAGATTTCAAAGGCCCTGGAGAATGGGACCATCGATCTCTGGAGCGGTGAGATCTTCATCACCCCCGAACGCCAGCAGACCTACCTCTTCAGCGACCCCTATTTTGCCTGCCACCCCGCCTGGTTCGTCCGCTCCGTGAAAAACTGACGGTCAGCCCACTTGTTTTGCACCTATAATTTAGAATGCGGCAGGACAGAGGAGGAGCCGGCAATGTCCCCGGTTTCGAATGCGAAAGGTGGATTTGACGCAGCGCCAGGTCTCAGCTGCTGCGGGCTTACCAAATCCCTTTTATTCATATCTTTGTACATCAACTATCTTTAAGCGGAATCCATGAAACTTTTAATTCGCATCTTGCTTCCCCTGCTTGTCTTAGCCGCTTGTTCTCCTGCCCCCCGGGACAGGACGCTTTCCTTTGAAGGCATTGAAAACGCCCGTGAACTGGGTGGCCTTGTCATGCAGGACGGCCGCTCAATCCGTCGCGGTGCGCTGGTCCGCTCCGGCGAGCTTTCCAAAGCCTCCGACGCTGATGTAGCCCTTTTGAAAGATCGTTTTGCCCTGAGCGATGTGTTTGATTTCCGCTTTGAAGCAGAGCGCAGCAGCAAGCCGGACCGCGAAATGGAAGGCGTTACCTATACCTGGCTTTCCACGCTTCCCCAGGCTTTCCTTGCCAGTTTTACTGCCGGCCGCGCCGATACGACCACAACGCAGTCGACCGACCTGCTGGAAGCCCTGGCCCAGTATTCTTTCCATCCGAAGGCACAGGAAATGGCCGCCAGGCTCTATCCCGCCATTGTTTCGGATACCACTTCGCAGCAGCGCTACGGGGCGTTCCTTCGCGGGGTTTTGAACGCGAAGGGAGGGGCACTCTGGCACTGCTCCCAGGGGAAGGACCGCTGCGGATGGGGCTCGGCCTTTGTGCTGGCGGCACTGGGTGCCAGCCGTGAAACCATTGTGGAGGACTTTGCGCTTTCCAATGTTTCTTACGCGCAGACCGTGGACGTCATATCGGCAAGAATCCTTGAACAGGGCGGCGGAGAGGCCGAACTTTCCTTCATCCGTTCGATGGTGGGCGTGAATGTGGAGAACTTTGAAAGCACGCTGGACTTGATCGACGCGCAGTATGGCTCCCTGCAGAACTATCTGGAGCAGGCCCTGGGTTTCACGGCCGCGGAGCAGGAACATATGAAACAGAAATATCTGACACAATAAAGAAACAAACCATAACACATACTGCCGTATGGACTCCTATCAAAAAATAGACTTGAGCGATTATGTTCGCTCTGGAGAAGGCGGAACCGCCGTTTCCTACATCAACAAAACGCGCGACACGCTGGCCAAACTATATAATCCCGGCTTTGAAGCCGAAAGGGCCAAGGCCGAATTCCACACGGCGCGAATAGTTTTTGAAATGGGTATTCCGACGCCCGAACCCTACCGGCTCGTGACGGATGGAGAGCGATACGGGGCTGAGTACCAACTGGTAAAGGGCAAACGCTCTTTTACACGCATCATCTCCGAGGAGCCTGAGCGCCTGGAAGAAATCTCCCTTACTTTTGCCGAATGGGCCCGGAAACTTCACTCCACGAAGGTTGCGCCCGGCCAGCTCCGTTCCTACAAGGAAGCCCTCATCCGGTTCTACCAGGAGAAGAATCTTGTTCCGGAAGCGCACAAGCAGAAAGCGCTGGCATTTCTGGAAACGGTTCCAGATCCCCTCACCTGCCTCCATGGAGACCTCCAGATCGGCAACATCATCACCGACGGGAAACGCACGCTGTGGATCGATGTGGGAGAGTTCAGCCACGGAACCCCGGAATGGGATCTCTGCATCATGTGGATCATGGGACACAGAATGAGCCAGGAACGGGCCAATTCCCTGTTCCACATTACGCCGGAGCAGATGAAAGCGCACTGGAACTGCTTCCTTCCGGCCTATCTGGGCACAACGGACCCCCAGGTCCTTGAGGAGTTCACCAAGCGCCTGGTCCCGTATTATGCAGCCAAAGTTCCCTATGTGTACGATATGGCATACCACTGCGCCCTGCCGGATGAAGCATTCCAGCGGATGGAACAGATGATGAGTCAGGCCGGCTCCGCCCATTGACGCAGTCCATCATGGAAATGCGAGGGTGGATAACGAACTTGCCGCCATCTCTTCGGTGGTAGCAGCTTGCTTATACCGTGATGACATTCGGTGCTTCCGAGACTAATTTATCGAAGTTATATTTTCGTCAGAGTCATATTTATCGAAGTTTGCGTATATTCGGCTTTGTTGTGTCAGATGGAGGGAAGCCCGTTGAGTTGATCCAGGTCAGCTATGATATTTCTACTCAGAAGACACGAAATAAAGAACTCAATGGCCTGCTGGCCGGAGCGAAGGCTCTCAAATGTGATAAGCTGACGCTGATTACATTCGATACGGCCGAGACCGTCACAATGGGAGATAAGACCATTGAGATTGTTTCTGCCACAGACTGGCTTTGCCAGAGATAATGACGACAATAAATAGCAAACAGCCCCGGCAGAGTGTATTGCACGTTTCATCCACAAAAACGTGGCCTAAATGTGGATGAGATTAGTGCAGGTAAAAATGTTTTCTAATTGGTGGTAAATATACCACTTTTTTACCAACATTCACAAATAATCCGACGAAATTGGCGAGAAAAGGGACACCAATGCTGTCAATAACGTTGCACTTGATCCTCCACATTTCCACACAACAGATTCGTATTTATATATAGACCAAGAGAATAGAATCTAGACCAAGTGATATTTCAGCCTCTTGAAAAAACAGGTATAAAAAGCTCCAGTTTCCCTAGAGTTTCCCTATAAATGAAAAAAAATCAGGAACTCAACTATGTAAGTTCCTGATTTTCAGAGTAGCGGGACCCAGGATTGAACTGG
>JAEETO010000118.1 GCA_016290385.1 Bacteroidales bacterium
AAAGAACGGCCTGACGCGCAATTCCCCGGACCAGAAGATGGAGACCATCTACGACCTCTGGGCCATGGGACAGATCGCCCGGATCATCGGCCGGGAAGATGTAGCTGAGAAATATCTGGCCGAATCGGAAGCACTGTTCGCGCAGACCTGGAAAGAAGAATTCATGACCATCACGCCGGAATTCGCGCTGATGAAGGACAACGGACTGTACCAGGGTACGCGCTGGCAGTATCGCTGGGCTGTGCCAATTTATGCCGACAAGATGACCGCCTGGGCGGGCCGGGAGCGGCTGGCCGACGAACTGAGCGAATTCTTCCGCCTGCAGCTCTTCAACCAGGGCAACGAGCCGGACATCCAGACCCCGTTCATGTTCAACCTCTTCGGCCACCCAGAACGCACGGACGCCCTGGTCCATGCCCTGCTGACCGACGATACGATGGTCCACCGTTACGGTGGCAATGCCGAGTACCCCGAGCCGTTCGTCGGCCGTGCCTTCCGCAACCGGCCCGACGGCTATGCGCCGGAAATGGACGAAGACGACGGCACGATGAGCGCCTGGTACATCTTCGCCCAGCTGGGCCTCTACCCGGTCCGCCTCGGCACGGAAAACTATGAGTTGTTCACGCCGCTGTTCGACAAAGCCATCCTCCATCTTCCCGGCCACGACGTCCAGCTGATCCGCCGCTGCGCCCCCGCCGCCGCAAAGACCGTCGAAGTCGACGGCACCCCCCTCCCCGCCTTCACCATCACCCACGACCAGCTTATAACAGCCCGGGAGATCGTGTGGCGGGATTAAGGTTTTCGAGCGAAGGGGTGGCGATTGTCGTGTAATCGTCGAGCGCGGCACGCCTTCCCAGAACACCCTGCATTAGGCGTATTTTCAAGTAGGGAGTCAGTAAGCGGGCTCCCTTCGTTATCGTGAAGACGGATAATGATGCTGGCAGTACTTCTCTTCCCAGCGAATCTTTTCCGGGGTGTCACGATATTCATATTCGTGAATGATGCAGCCGGTATAAAGGTCGTTAGCCATCTCTTCTATGATATCGAGCAACTCCAGCTTCTCCGTGAAATGATCGTGAATAGCGCTCCGCCCCAGAAGCGTGCCCATAATGTTGCCGCAGATGGCGCCTGTCGAATCGCTGTCACCCGAGTGATTGACAGCACTGATGATGGCGTCCTCGAAGTTGTCGGCATGCTTGACAGCGCTGTAGACCGCGATGGCCAGGGCCTCGTGGCCGGTCCAACCTCCGCCGATGCTTTCGATGGCCTCGGGATCGGGCATATCGGTATGTGCAAAATCCATGGCCTGCCGTAGAATCTCCTGCTGACGGGCGACCGGACCGGGCCAGCGCTCGCCATATGTCTTCTCTCCATCGTCTTCCGCCACGATGGACGGCAGACGTTCAGACGCCGCGCGCACCACCTCACATAGGCTTTCCGCCTCATGGGCCTTTCCATCCATGATCTGCATCAGGATATCGTTCAGGACGGCCGACGGCAGGAAGCCCAGCGGATGCAAATGCGTAATGCGGGCAGCCTGCGCTGCGACCATATCGCAATACGCCAGCTGACCCTCGGCGTATGAATGAATGTAGCTGATGAGCGCGATGGGTGCCGTACGCATTACGCCACCACAACCGCAGCTGTCGTTCTTGACCTCCTTCCCTGCTTCGATGGCCCGCAATGCGGTCATGCAGGTTGTCCCGGGAGCGCGACGAGAATAGAGATCCGGGATATCCATCAGCCAGGAATCCACTCGTTCACCCGATTTTCGCGCCGGCCACTCCTGTGTATGAAGCCAGTCCAGATAGGTATACCGGCAATACAGGTCAAGGCGTCCCATGATGCCCCGCATATATCCTCGCGTCATCCCCAGCAGCACACCCGCGGCCGTAAAGAGTGACATCTGGGTGTCGTCGGAGATTTGCGCAAGGGCACGATGGTCCAATTCATAGCGCGTGATGCCGCGATGGCCGTACCGCGCAGAAATGGACGGCCAGCTTTTAAATTCTACAGCATAGCCCAGCGCATCCCCCACGGCACCGCCGACCATGCAACCCAGGGTTCTATCTTGTTCGGAAGGTGTTTTAGGATTCATAGCTGCAAGTTACGAAATTAATTGCGATGAAGGTCATTGAGGATGACTTCCACTTGCTGTTCGGGATGGACGTCGGGTGTGATATGGGTAATCGGGAGTTCGTACATCTGGCCGTAGCCCAAAGGTTTACGATTGTCGCGATGACCAACCTGAACGAGCATCTCTATCCCTGCCGCCGGCTCCTGGTTGGACAGTTCACTCATTTTGTCAGTGCTCCCAGATGACCAGGTCGCGGTCGAGGCCCACGTTCCGGATTTCCCCATAGCTGCCACTCACATAGTAGAAGCGGGCGACGCGGTCGCTCATGACATCTTTGAAGGCCTTCTTGATGCGCGACATGCTCACGTTGAGATTGTTGCCGAAAGGGTCGAGCAGGTTCTGGACGCTCTTACGGATTTTCTTCGTGTCATCGCGGCCGGTGATGCCGGAATAGATGCGGACAATCTCGTCTTCGTGTTCATGCAGTTCTTTTAGGCGCGCCCCTTCCGGGTGGCGCAGGTAGAAGAAGTATAGGGCCTTGGTCAGGTCATCCATCTTCACTTCCTGGTTGTCGAAGTCTGTCAGGAAGAGCTTGTTGGCCGTGGTTATGTTGAGCCGGCTGAGCTTGACCTGATATCCCAGCAGCAATTCAAGGTCTTCAACCGTGATTCCGAAATCCCGCTCGATCGTTTTCCACGCTTTCAGAATCGCCTGCACACGGGGATCGAGGACGACCTGCTCCCGCTCGGCTTCCGATTCCGCGGAGAACAACATATCGATGAAGGACGGCCGCTTTGCCTTGTGCTCTTTTTCCCGCATCCTCCGGGCCTCCTTCCTCAAGGGCCGTTCAAACTCACAAGCCTCGCTGACAGGTTCCTCCCGGAAGAGTATGTCGCCACATTCCGCACAAGGCATCACCACTTCGATGTCGGTGAGGGACGATGTGAAATCGCGTATATCCCTCAGCGCCTGGTCGTCTGTCGCCGCGGCAACGGCATGGTAGTACACGGCTCCGCCCTGCCTATAGAGAAAGCCCGGGCATCCGCCTGTACCGATCAAGTCAACAAGACGGCGATACACCGTTTCTTCCACGACATGACTGTCCTGCCCCGGAAACATGTAGCGGAGCAGGTCCGAATCCAGCGTTCTTAGGAAATCGGGCAGTAAGATCAGTTTCTTGCCTGCCGAACGGAAAAGGGAGACAATCGCGTACCGGCAGTTTTCCATCCACCTGGCGCTGAACATGCCCATGTCATCGGGGACATACAGCACCGTATCCTCTTTCAGGAAGGGGACGGGAAACTCGATTCGTTTGTCTTCGCAGTAAGGCATATCGTGGAAGCGATGTACAAAGATAACCTTATTTGTCGTCTTCGTCAAACAGTTTGTCGAACATGGAGCGTTCAGCGCAGCAGGCCATGAGATGCGACATCTTCCGATGAGCCTTATTGATGCTGAACCGCATCTGTACCATCCCTTCCGGCGTGGCGTCATAGTTCAGGGCGTTGGAGATGTTCAGGTCTTTCGCCACCTCGACGGCGTCCTGGTTCGCGCCGATATACGCGAACACCCAGCCCTTCTCGCGCAGGCGGGCCACGAGCGACTTAACAGTCTTACCCGAGTATTCTTCAGAGGCGTTCTCATACCCGTCCGTGATGATGGTGGCCATCACCTTGTCCTCCGCCGTGACGAGGCCTTCCAGCCGGTTAAGCGTCTGGCCCATGGCGTCATAGAGCGGCGTGCAGCCGCCGGGGCGATAGTCTTTCTCCGTGAAGTTTTCAATCTTCTCGACAGGCACACGGTCACGACGCGTTTTGATGCCGCCGATGCCATGGCCTTCGAAGGTCACGATGGTCACGTTGTGCTGCTGGTCCGAATGCTCCTCCTGGTCCTTCCGGATGCCACCGAGCACTTCATTCATGCTCTGCAGGGTTTCCTTGTAAATGGACGACATGCTCCCGCTCTCGTCCAGAATGATTACGTTGTAGATGTTCATGGTGCGATGTGTTTTTTGAATTACATCGCAAATTTACCGGCCCCGTGCCAGGACACCAAATTGCTGCAAGGCTTGCAGATAAGGAGCACTAAAAGCACATTGGGATACAGCTCCCTTCGTTATCGAGAAGACGAATATCGATGCTGGCAATACTTCTCCTCCCAGCGAATCTTTTCTGGGGTGTCACGATATTCATATTCGTGAATGATGCAGCCGGTATATAGGTCGTTGGCCATTTCTTCGATGATATCCAGGAGTTCCAATTTCTCCGTGAAATGATCAGGAATGGCGCTCCGGCCCAAGAGCGTACCCATGATGTTGCCGCAGATGGCGCCTGTCGAATCGCTGTCGCCAGAATGGTTGACAGCGCTGATGATGGCGTCCTCGAAGTTGTCGGCATGCTTGACAGCGCTGTAGACAGCGATGGCCATGGCCTCGTGGCCGGTCCAGCCTCCACCGATGAGTTCTATGGCCTCCGGATCAGAGATGTGTGAATGCGCCAGGCTGATTGCCTGCTGGAGCTTGTGCTGCAGAATTCTGACATGGCGGGGCCATAGCTCTCCATACGTCTTTCCATCGTCGTCTTCCGATACGATGGTTGGCAGGCGATCCGACGCTCCCTGAACTACGGCGACAAGGCTGTCAGAATCATATGCCTTCCCGGCGAGCAGCTGCATCAGGATATCATTGAGGACGGCCGACGGCAGGAAGCCCAGCGGATGCAAATGTGTGATTCGGGCGACTTGAGCGGCAACCATATCACAATACTCCAGCTGACCATCATTATATCTGTGAAGGAAGCAGATGGGAGCAATGGGTGCCGTGCGCATTACGCCGCCACAACCGCAGCTGTCGTTCTTGACCGCCTCTCCCGCTTCGATAGCTCGCAATGCTGTCATGCAGGTGTTGCCGGGAGCGCGACGAGAATAGAGATCCTGGATATCCATCAGCCAGGAATCCACCCGTTCGCCCGCTTTTCGCGCCGGCCACTCCTGTGTATGAAGCCAGTCCAGATAGGTATACCGGCAATACAGGTCAAGGCGTCCCATGATGCCCCGCATATATCCTCGCGTCATCCCCAGCAGC
>JAEETO010000119.1 GCA_016290385.1 Bacteroidales bacterium
GTATAACTTTCAAAAATACAACTAGCATTGCCCGGATGCCGATCATGTTACGCAACTTCCATCTGTTTTTGATTCTCGCATTCGTCCTGGTTCCTTCCTGCCAGCCGGATCCGACACGGGAGGCCATCGGGCAGCAACTGAAGTTGTACCCGGAGACCCGGGTACAGGACATCTATAAGAGTTTCTGTCAGGACAATCTGGGACCGGGGCATTTGATTCCCAATTCGGAGGCGGCAAAAGCCTATTTGCTGGAGGAATTGCAGACCTATCGCGAGGACGTCGAAAACGGCCGGTATGACAAGCCTGCCCTACGCTATGTTTCTGTCGGTGACGCAGGGAATTATGTCCGCGTGGACTTGTCCGTCATTCTGGACGGAAAGGTTGATGAAGAAACACTTCTGGCGGCCTTCGTCAGGAGCGCCAATGAAGGGAGAACGATGTCGACGGACGAATGGAAAGAGAAGTGGGCCTCCGTGGCCGACGTCATCCGGAAGGACTTCCCCGCCCTCCCGGATGCGGAAAAAGACCTGGCCGCCATCGACTCCCTGATGGCTGAAGAGCATTATATCCTGCACCACAGCCGCATCTTCAACGAGACCTACCACCCCCACTACCGCATCGTAGCACGGGATATCTTCGACAAAGAGCTGAAACCGAGGATAAACGATTAGCCCAGCACCACATCCAGCACCATCATCAGCGCGAAGCCAAGGGCAAAGCCTATGGTGCCGATGTTGGAGTGTTTCCCCTGGGAATAGTCCGGAACCAATTCCTCAACCACAACGTAAAGCATGGCGCCAGCAGCGAAGGCCAACATGTACGGCATGATGCCAAGGATGGATGTTGCCAGCAGCAAGACCAGTGCGCCGCCGATCGGCTCGACAATGCCGCTCAATGCCCCGATACCGAAGGCTTTCCAGCGGCTGTTGCCTTCTGCCCTTAACGGCATGGAAATAATGGCACCTTCCGGAACATTCTGAATGGCGATACCCAGCGACAAGGCCAGCGCCCCGGCCATATTGAAATCAGCTGTGAGGGCGCCTGCGATGGCTACGCCCACAGCCATGCCTTCCGGAAAGTTATGGATGGTGACAGCCAGGGCCAGCTTGGCGGTGCGGGAAAGACGGCTCTTCGGTCCTTCCGTACTGCCGGATGCATGAATGTGCGGTGTGATGTAGTCGATCAGCAAGAGGAAGGCAAAGCCGGCGAGCAGGCCGATGACAGGCGGCACGACAGCCGATGCCCCCTGCCCCATCTCAATGGCCGGGATAATCAGTGACCACACGGAAGCGGCTACCATTACGCCGGAGGCAAAGCCCAGCAGGACTTTCTGCAGCATCGCCGGCATATCCCGCCTCATAAAGAAGACGAAAGCCGATCCCAGGACAGTCCCCAGGAACGGTATCATCAATGCGATAAAGACTGGATTCATCCTAGAGAAGGGCCGCTATCTGCGCATCGATCTCTTCCGGGTTCACGACGGGCTCGAACCGGGCTATGACATGGCCTTTGCGGTCGATGAGGAATTTGGTAAAGTTCCACTTGATATCCGGGTTGGAGGCGTAGTCCGGATCGTTCCGGGAGAGCATGCCGTCCATGAATTTGCCCCTGTCGCTGTCGCCGAAACCAGCAAAGGGCTTCTGGGCATACAGCCACTTGAAAACTTCGTTGGCATTCTCGCCGTTCACGTCGGACTTGGCCATCAGAGGGAAGGTGACGCCATAGTTCACACGGCAGAATTCTTCGATTTCTTCATTGCTGCCGGGCTCCTGGTGGCCGAACTGATCGCAAGGGAAACCGATCACGTAAAAACCCTCGGGCGCATATTTCTGATACAGCGCCTCCAGACCGTCATACTGCGGCGTGAATCCGCACTTGGACGCGGTATTCACAATCAGCAGGACCTTGCCTTTGTAGTCTGCAAAATTCACCTGGCTTCCATCGTTGGAATCAGCTTTGAACTGGTATATCGTGTCCTTGTCGCTCGCGCAGCTGACGGCGAAAATAGCGACAAAAAAGAGCAGGAAGATTCTTCTGAGTTTCATATTCAGTCAGTTGTTTTATTATTGTCTTTCAGTTGGTTGATGATGTCATCCAGCATCTTGAAGAGGCCGGGGACAGTCTCAGGCGTGACGCTTTCGCAGAGGACGGCGCTACCGACGGCTTCCGGTACATCAGTTAGTTTATTCTGGAGTTCACGCCCCTTTTTCGTGAGCTTCACGATCATCTGGCGGGCATCCTTCTCGCCTTTGGTCCGTGTCAGAATGCCTTCGGCCTCCATCCGCTTGAGCAGCGGCGTCACGGTATTGGTCTCCAGCAGCAGTCGCTTGGCTATGTCGTTGACCGGCTGTGCATCCTTCTCCCACAGGACCATCAACACCAGATACTGGGGGTACGTAAGTCCGTATTCCCCCAGCAGCGGGTGATAAGCCTGCGTGATCAGGCGTGAAGCTGTGTACAGCCTGAAACAGAGCTGGTTGTCCAATCTGAACTTCTCCTCCATTACAGCATTTCCTCTACGTCCTTTTCAAACGATACAGGCTCTGCCGTCGGAGCGAACCGCTTGATGACGGTACCGTCACGATTGATCAGGAATTTCGTAAAGTTCCAAAGGATATCGCTGTCCTTCTTCGCACTCTTGCTGATTCCCTTGAGCAGTTTCTGCGTGGCCTTGGCCTTGAGCCCCTTGTATTCTTCGGAGGGAGCCGCAGATTTCAGATAGGTATATACGGGGGACTCCTCGGGGCCGTTCACGTCGATCTTTTTCATCAGTTGGAACGTGACGCCGTGGTTGATACGGCAGAATTCGGCAATTTCCTCGTCACTGCCGGGCTCCTGATGGGCGAACTGGTCACAGGGGAAGCCAATGATGTCCAGTCCCTGGCCTTTATATTTCTGATACAGTGCCTCAAGGCCGTCGTACTGCGGAGTAAAGCCGCATTTCGAAGCCGTGTTCACAATCAAAAGCACTTTGCCCTCGAAGCGGGCGAAATCGAGCTCCTCTCCCCTGTTGGTCAGAGCCTTGAAGTCGTAGATCTTTGCCATCTTACCTCTATTTTTATCAGTCGTTAATTATATCGTTCACGATGCAAATATACGACTTTATTTTTATATCGCAAGCGATATTTTAAAAAAATCTAAAAAAATGCCCGGCCGGAGCCGGGCACATGGATTTACAGGCGACCAGGGTAGACTTCGAGAGCTTTCTCGAAGCAGACGAGGGCGCGCTTGAGGTCTTCTTCCTTGAGGACGTAGGCCAGGCGGACCTGGTTGGTGCCGAGGCCCTTGGTGGCGTAGAAACCGGCCATTGGAGCGACCATCACGGTCTCGCCGTTGTAGTTGAACTCCTCGAGAAGCCATTTGGCGAATTTGTCGGAATCATCGACCGGCAGCTGCACGGCGGCGTAGAAAGCACCCATCGGACGCGGTGCGATCACGCCGGGAATCTTCTGCAGGCCGTCGATCAGCACGTCACGACGGTGGATATACTCGTCGCGGACGGCCTTGAAATACGATGCCGGAGCGTCGAGCGCACCCTCAGCGGCGATCTGGCCGAAGGAAGGCGAGCAGAGGCGGGCCTGAGCATAGCGCATGACGGCGGACATCACTTCTTTGTTGCGCGACACAAGATAACCGATGCGTGCGCCGCAGAGACTGTAGCGCTTCGAAACGGAGTCGAGAAGGATAACGTTCTGCTCCAGTCCGGGGATGTGCATGCAGGAGAAGTGCGGCTCGTCGGTGTAGCAGAATTCACGATACACCTCGTCGGCATAGATGAAGAGATTGTACTTCTTCGCAATCTCGCCCAGTTCGAGGAGCGCTTCCTTCTTGTAGAGGCATCCCGTAGGATTGCCCGGGTTGCAGATCACCACACCCTTGGTCTTCGGGGTGATGCGCTTCTCAACCTCGCTCATCGGCGGCAGCGCGAAACCGTCTTCAATGTGCGTGGTGATGGGAACGAGTTTCACATCGTTCTGGACAGCGAAAGAGTTGTAGTTGGTATAGAAAGGCTCGAAGACGATCACCTCGTCGTCGGGATCACAGGTGACGCCGAGTGCGATCTGCAAGGCCTCGCTGCCGCCATTGGTGATATTGATATCGCTTGCTTCAACGTTGATGCCGATGCCCTTGTAGTATCGCGCCAGACCTTCCCGCAGCGAATCGTTGCCGCCGGACTTGGCATACTCCACAACCTTCAGGTTGTTGTTCTTCACGGCGTCGAGCGCCTCTTTCGGCGACTCGATATCGGGCTGGCCGATGTTCAGATGATAGACTTTGATCCCCCGTTTCTTGGCAGCGTCTGCAAAGGGAACGAGTTTCCGGATCGGAGAGGCGGGCATTGCCTGCGCCTTTTTGGATAATGTGAGCATTATATTAAGAATTTAAAGTTTTGCACCGTATTTGCCGAGTTCTTCCAGGAAGCCCTCGATCTTGGGCTGCACCTTGCTGGTGGGGCAGTCGTAGTTGTTGACCAGGATGGCGAAGCGCAGCAGGCCGCGTTTTGAATCCACATAGCCCGCATAGCAGCGGACGCTGGAGAGCGAACCGCTCTTGGCGTAGATGGTTTTCTTGATCTGGGGATCGGCCCTGCGGAGCACGTTCTGCAAGGTTCCGGGACGGCCGGGGCCGGGGAAGCTGGAGAGGTATTCCGGGAAATCAGGGCTGAGGGCCATCATCGCGTAGAAACGGGTGAAGAAGCGGGGCGACACGTAATTCTGGCGGGAAAGGCCGCTGCCGTCGTCCTGCGTATAGCCGTAGGTCGAGACGCCGCGGTCCTCCAGGTATTCGTCGATGATGCGGCTGGCGGCGCCGTAGGAGATGCCCATGCACGGCTCTCCGGTCTTCCGCTCGATCAGCGTCTTGCCCACCATCTTGAAGATGGTCTCCGCAAAGAAGTTGTTGCTGATGGTATTGGTCACCTTGACGATGCGGCGGAGTTCCGGCGAGAAGGTCTCGGCGATGTAACGGAGGTCTTCCTGCCGGGGAACCGAATAGTCACGGGACAGTTCGCGCACGTCCGTAATGCCTTTGCAGATCACGCCCATTGAGCGGAGGTAGGCGGCGAATTCAGCGGCGCAGGTGGCC
>JAEETO010000120.1 GCA_016290385.1 Bacteroidales bacterium
ATCCTGCGGAATAATCACTTTCAAAAAAAAGTTTGGCACACCCTTTGCTTAACCTTTCAATCGAATAGTTTTTTCATAGGTTAAGTTTTAGGTTAAAGAAATAGGCGTTCTCCCATGCATGGAGGAACGCCTTTTTCAATTACAGCCGGAGGCGTTTGCTCAGGCGGATGTCGGCGGAGGAGGCTCCGAGCAGGAACTTGGCGCGGCCTTTCGGCGTGACGAAGGCGTGGGCGTCGCTGTCCCAGATTTTCAGGTCATCGGCCGGAATGATCAGCTCGATCTCTCTTTTCTTCCCTTTCTTCAGCGTGAATCGGTCGAAGCCGCGCAAACGGAACCGGGCATCGTCGCCCGGGAAGCGGACGTAAAGCTGGACCACTTCCTCGCCGTCACGCGGACCCGTGTTCTTCAGCTGGAAACGGACGACATAACGGTCGTCTTCCTTGCGGACTTTCATCTTTGAATACTTGAACTTTGTATAGCTCAGGCCATGGCCGAAGGGGAAGATCGGCTTGCCCTTGAAATACATGTAGGTGCGGCCGTGGCGGATGTCGTAGTCCAGCATGTTCGGCAGGTCGAGGATATCGCTCACCCAGGTCTGGGTGGTACGCCCTGCGGGATTGTAGTCGCCGAAGAGTACGCTCGCCAAAGCGGTGCCCGTCTCCTGGCTGCAATGCGTCATGTGGACGATGGCGGGTACATGCGCGGCGGTCCAGTTGATGGCGAAGGGGAAACTGCTGATGAGCGTGACGATGGTGTTGGGATTGGCTTGCCAGACCACCTTGATCAGGTCTTCGGTCTCCAGCTGGAGCGAGCGGCGGTCCAGCGCTTCCCGGCCGTCTCCGGCCACTACGCCGTAGGCCCACGGCGACTGGACGGTCTGTCCGTCCCAATCCGGACTTGTGTTGGGATGATTGCCCACACAGACGATGCAGACGTCGGCCCATCGGGCCAGTTCCTGGGCGGACCCGTCGGAGTCCCAGCGCTGGAAACGCACTTCCGTCTGTGTGCTGTCCACGGCTGCCCGGATCCCTTCCAGCGGGCTGATGCGGTAGGCTGGCATCGCGCCGTACCAGTCTTTGAGGACGGCCTCGGCACGGTTGCCGAAGACAGCGATCTTCTTGACGGCATTCCGGTCGAGGGGGAGGAGATCCCGGTCATTTTTCAGCAGGACGATGGATTTCTGCGTCACCCGCAACGCCTGGGCCTTGTGCGCCTGAGTCTCCCAGAGGACCATGTCGTCACCGTCAACGGCATCGTAGGGACATTCAGCATCCATCAAGCCGAGTTTGAGCATTGTACGGAGATTATAGCGGGTACAGGCATCCAGCACCTCAGGGGTGATGAAACCGGCGTCCCAGGCGTCCCTGACCTGCTTGACGTTGGAATCGATGAAGCGGCTCAGGCCGGCTTCGAGAGACATCCGGATGGCTTCGTTGATGTCCGGGGCATAGTTGTGCGGGCTGACCATGAAGCGCAGGGCGCCGGCATCGTCCACGATGGTGCCGTCCATGCCCCATTCGTCGCGCAGGATGTGGTTGATGAAATCGTTGGCGATGCAAGGAACGCCGTTGTATTTGTTGTAGGCCGTCATCAGCGATTTGGCACCGGCCTTCGCGCCTTTCCAGAAACCATAGGAATAATAGTCGCGGAACAGCGCTTCGTCAAAGCGGGAATCCGTGGCGAAGCGGTTGTCTTCGTTGCTGTTGGCCAGGAAATGCTTCATCAGCGCGGCGCCGCGCCAGTAGTGCGGATCGTCACCCTGGATGCCGTGGACTTCGGCCGCCACCATTTCCCCCACCAGATAGGGGTCCTCGCCGAAACTCTCCTCCGTGCGGCCCCAGCGCGGGTCGCGGGCCAGGTCGGCATTGGGAGCCCAGAGCACCAGGCATTTGTACGGGGCATTCCGGGAATAGAAACGTGCCTCGAGCGACATAATCTCGCCTACGGTGCGGGCCACATTCCGATCCCAGGTTTCGCCGATGCCGTAGGCCTGGGGGAAAGCGGTGCTGTGCTGATACTGTTGTTCGGGCCGGCCGACGCGTTCTCCGCCTCCCCAAAGTCCCGGGTGATCGGTTGCGCCGCCGCGGACGATGCCGTGGATGGCTTCGGTTGCGCCGGGGTTGGCGATGCCCAGGCGGGGCACGCCCTGGCCGACGATCGTTGCGATCTTTTCATCGACAGTCATCAGCGAAAGCGCGTTGTCGAGGCGCTCATCTTCCGGCAGGGCGGTATTCTGGAAAGGGTATTCAACGTCCTGGGCGGGCAGCGAAACCGCCGCCAGCAGCAAAGTCAGACTAAAAACAAAGAAATGGCGGAATTGCATATCTGTGCGTGTTTGCACAAAGATATGTAAAAAACGGCGATTGACAAGCGAGCGGCGGGGCTAGGGGCGGAGCCCCGTATAATTGTGTGGTGTTATGGCGTGCAATTCAGCCTTGACTTCTTCTGAAATGTCCAGGCCGTCAATGAAGTTGCTGATGGCCTCGCGGGTAATGTGTTCGCCGGTGCGGGTGAGCGCCTTGAGCGCCTCGTAAGGCTTCGGGAAACCTTCGCGGCGCAGGACGGTCTGGATGCCTTCGGCGACGACGGCCCAGTTGTTCTCCAGGTCTGCCGCCACTTTCTCCTCGTTGAGGATCAACTTGCCGATGCCTTTCTCCAGCGAGCGGATGGCAATCAGCGAGTGGGCGACGGGGACGCCGATGTTGCGCGACACCGTCGAGTCGGTGAGGTCGCGCTGCAGGCGGGAAACCGGCAGTTTTTCAGAGAGATAATCGTAAATCGCATTGGCGTAGGTCAGGTTGCCTTCCGCATTCTCGAAATCGATGGGATTGACCTTGTGGGGCATCGTCGAGGAGCCGACTTCGCCGGGCTTGATAGCCTGTGAGAAGTACTCCATCGAGATGTAGAGCCAGCAGTCCCGGCTCAGGTCCACCAGAATCGTATTGATGCGGCGAAGGGCGTCGAAGATGGCGGCCAGGTTGTCGTAGTGGTCGATCTGCGTGGTCGGCCATGAGCGTTTCAGCCCGAGCGAAGTAACGAAGTTTTCTGCGAAATCGTTCCAGTCGATGTCGGGGTAGGCCACGAAGTGGGCGTTCATGTTGCCCGTGGCGCCGCCGAACTTGCCCGGGTACGGGCGGGCCTCCAGCTGGCGGAGCTGCTCTTTCAGGCGGACGACGAAGACGGCCAGTTCCTTGCCCAGCCGTGTCGGGGAGGCCGGCTGCCCGTGCGTATGGGCCAACATCGGCACGTCGTTCCACAGGTCGACCCTTTCGGACAACATGCCGATGAGCTCGCGCAGCGCGGGAATATACACCTCTGCGAGGGCATCCTTGAGTGTCAGCGGGGTGGCCGTGTTGTTGATGTCCTGCGAAGTGAGGCCGAAATGGATGAATTCCGCGTGATTCTCCAGGCCGAGGTCGGAGAAGCGTTCCTTCAGGAAATACTCCACGGCCTTGACGTCGTGGTTGGTCCGCTGCTCGATGGCCTTGATGCGGGCCGCGTCTTCCGGCGTGAAATCGCCGTAGATGGCGCGCAGTTCCGGAAATACTTCGGGATCGACGTCCGAAAGCTGCGGAAGCGGCAGTTCGCACAGGGCGATGAAATACTCCACTTCCACCAGCACGCGGTAGCGCATCAGCGCGCATTCAGAGAAGAAAGAAGCAAGTTCCGACGTCTTTCCGGCGTAGCGGCCGTCGACGGGAGAAATGGCCAGCAGCGGATCCATACAGTATGTAGCGTTTTAGAGTTTGCGTTTGACCTCGACGATCTGGTAAGCTTCGATCATGTCGCCGACCTTGATGTCGTTGAAACCGTCCACGCTCAAACCGCAGTCGAAGCCGGCTGCGACTTCTTTCACGTCGTCTTTCATGCGCTTGAGCGAGCCCAGCTGTCCGGTATAGACCACGATGCCGTCGCGGATCACGCGGACCTTCGCGCTGCGCGTCAGCTTGCCGTCGCGCACCATGCAGCCTGCGATCGTACCGACCTTCGAGATCTTGAAGGTCTCGAGCACCTCGGCGTTGGCGGTGATTTCCTCTTTCTCCTCCGGCGCCAGCATGCCTTCGATACCGCTCTTGACCTCGTTGATGGCATCGTAGATGACCGAATAGAGACGGATTTCGATCTGCTCTTTCTCGGCGAGCTTGCGGGCACTGGGCATCGGGCGGACCTGGAAGCCGATGATGATGGCATTGGAGGCCACGGCCAGCAGGACGTCCGATTCGGAGATGGCACCCACGGCCTTGTGGATCACGTTGACGTGGATCTCCTCGGTCGAGAGCTTGATCAGGGAGTCGGAGAGGGCCTCGATGGAACCGTCCACGTCGGCCTTGACGATGATATTGAGTTCCTGGAAGTTGCCGAGCGCGATGCGGCGTCCGATCTCTTCGAGGGTGATGTGTGTCTGGGTCTTGATGCCCTGGATGCGGATGAGCTGCTCGCGCTTGTTGGCCACGTCGCGGGCTTCCTTCTCGTCTTCCATGGCGTTGAGGGTGTCGCCGGCGGTCGGGGCGCCGCTCAGGCCGAGCACGGAGACCGGCGTGGAAGGACCGGCTTCCTTCAGGCGCTGGCCACGCTCGTTGAACATGGCTTTCACGCGGCCTGCATAGCATCCGGCCACGATCGGGTCGCCGACGTGGAGCGTGCCGCTCTGCACGAGCACGGTGGCCAGGTAGCCGCGGCCCTTGTCGAGCGACGACTCGATGATGTTGCCCACGGCCAGTTTGTTCGGATTGGCCTTGAGCTCGAGCAAGTCGGCTTCGAGGAGCACTTTCTCGAGCAGCTGCTCGACGTTGATGCCTTTCTTGGCGGCAATCTCCTGGCACTGGTATTTGCCACCCCAGTCTTCGACCAGGATGTTCATGTTGGCCAGCTGTTCCTTGATCTTGTCGGGGTTGGCGCCGGGCTTGTCGATCTTGTTGATGGCGAAGATCATCGGGACGCCGGCCGCCTGGGCATGGTTGATGGCCTCGACGGTCTGCGGCATCACGGCGTCGTCGGCCGCGATGATGATGATGGCCAGGTCGGTGACTTTCGCACCGCGGGCACGCATGGCGGTA
>JAEETO010000121.1 GCA_016290385.1 Bacteroidales bacterium
AATATGTCTTGTTTTTTGGTTCCATTGGCGGAGGCCATCGTCGTGAGCGCCGTCCGCAAGGGCAATGAAAAGAAAATCCACGGGGAAAACGCACGTCCCTTGCTGCGCGAACTCCCGACGCTCGAGAAAATGCTCTGGGGCGGTTCCCTGATGCTGGTGGTCGATCACGCCATCAACCGCGAACTCACCACCTTCTCCTGGCACGACATCCTCACCGTCGGCGTTCCGATGGCCGTCGTGCTGACGGTCGCATGGGCGGTCTGGGCCGTCGTGAAATCACGCAGGAAATCTGTCGCTAAAACAGCATGAAAGCCTTTCGTTTGACAGGGGTGGCTGCGTTGGCCGTGTTCTTGTTGCTCCAGGGATGCGGTTATCGTGCGCCGCTTCATGCTTCCTACATACCGGAAGTAACGGAGGAGGCATACTATGACGGCGTGCGCAGCGATTATCAGGAACTGGCCGCCCTCATGACGAAAGACACGGGCATGGAGCCGACGACCGGCAATACCGTCGGCCTGGTCACCGACCAGCACCAGAAATTCGACTTGCTGCTCGATGACGTGAGCAAGGCGCAGGAGAGCGTGTACATCGACCACTATCGTTTCTGTTATGACTCCTGTGGCTCCCAAATCGCAGACCGGATGATCGAAAAAGCCGCGGCCGGAAAAGACATGCGGATCATCATCGACCGGGGCGCCCACGACAAGGCGTACATGGAAGGCCACGCGCCCCTGGTCAACAGCCAGGTGGACTTGTCCTATTTCCGCATCCCCGTCATGCTGTTGGACTATCTTTCCCTGCCGCAAAGTACGCATCGCGACCACCGGAAGATCGTGATCCTCGACGGAACGACGGCCTATACCGGCGGCCGGAACATCCAGGACCGCTATTTCGAGACCTGGCGCGACGCCGACATCCGCGTCACCGGACCGGTGGTCAACGACCTGGTTTCCGCCTTCAATGAAAACCAGTTCCGGGTCGCGCCGGGCCGGGAGCCGGTCCCTATGAAACCCGAAGAGGAGTTGCGGACTGCCGCCGCGCATGACAGCGTGCCCGGGCTCACGCAGTTCTACGGCAAGACGATGCAGGTCATCCCGGATTCTCCCACCGACCGCCGCCTGCCCATCCGCAACGCGTTCCAGTGGTCCATCGAGCATGCCCGCAGATATTTCTGGTTCTACAATCCCTACACGCCGCCGCCGGCCCAAATGATAAAAGCTTTGAAGGCAGCTGTGGCCCGGGGCGTCGATGTCCGCTGGATCGTACCGGCCAACAACGACGTGAAGCCGGAGAAATGGATGGGGGAGTCGATGTACAAGGACCTGCTGAAAGCGGGCGTGCGCATTTATGAGTATCAGGGGCCGGTGCTGCATGTCAAGCAGTTCATGGTCGACGACTACCTGAGCTGCATCGGTTCAGCCAATATGGACAACCTGAGTTTCTTCTTGAACTACGAAGTGCAGACCCTTATCTTTGATGAGGAATTCACGCGGCATGCCAGGGAGATTTTCGTGCAGGATATCGAAGAACACTGCCAGGAAATCACGCTCGAGGAAGTCCGGCACTGGAGTATCTTTCGGAAAATCCGCAACGGCTTTGTCCGCTGGTTCGGCCCGCTGGGTTAACGCTGGTCGATGATCTTGGCATCAGGATAGTCTTCAACCCGGAAATCAAGCAGCTTTTCATCGACACCGATGACGACGTCGCGGAGCGTCAGCCGTACGCCTTGCATCTTGGTACTCAGGCTGATCGGAAGGTATGTCTTCTTGGAAACCACCAGGTCCATCTTGGAAGGATCATCCTTGTCGGTATTGTCCTTGGATTTCTTGCAGACCAGGTACCAGGCATCAGCCGTTTCATTTTTAAGGGTGACATCATAACCGTCCGTGATTCCTTCGAACATCTCCGCTTCGGGGGAGGAATCATCCGCGGGGGCGTTCTTGATCGTCAGTTCATTGGACTTGGACTCGTACTCCCATTCCGTGACGCCGTCTGAGAACGTGATCAGCTTGTGCCCAAGCAAAGAGGTCTCCGTGCGTACTTTGTCGCCCAGCATGTACATGGTGGCTGTCGTCGTGCCGAGGATAGGAATCTTGAGGTCCATGACCATGGAGAGACCGGCTGTTTCAGCCGCTTCCATGGCTTTATCCATCTTGGCCAGAATCTCTTCCGGCGTCTGTGCCCATGCCGTCACCAGAAAAGTGAACGTGGCTGCAATACTGAAGAAAATCTTTTTCATAACCCTGCAAAGCTAACATTATAATTTTAATATCTTTGCGTCCCCATGCAAATAGCGCTCCACGGACATTACGGCTACCGGCGATTGATGTTTTCCGCCATTCCGAGCATCCTGATGATGGTCGTGATCAGCATCTACAGCGTGGTGGACGGTCTGTTCGTATCCAACTACGTCGGAACCACGGCTTTTGCCGCCCTCAACGTTATCTGGCCCGCCATCATGCTCATCGGTGCGCTGGGCCTGATGGTCGGCACGGGCGGTTCTGCGCTTGTCGCCAAGACGATGGGGGAAGGCCGGCGCGACCGGGCACAGGCCATGTTCACGATGATGGTCCAGTTCACTTTCGTGCTCTCCGTCGTGTTCCTGGTTCACGGGTCTGGGCAACGGCAAAGTATCCGCAGTACTGGCCTTTGTGCGTAATCTGGTCCTGGAACTCGGTTTTGTATTCCTGTTGCCGGCGCTGTGGGGCCCCGATGGCATCTGGTTCGCCGTCGACGTAGCAGAAGTCTGCTGCCTTGTCCTTTCGCTCTCAATGATTTTCGCCTACCGGAATCGGTATGGCTATTTCTGATTTTCAGTTCGAATGGGCAGTTTGCAGGATACTCCGGCCATGACCCAGATGCCAGGCTGGGGTATGTCACCGAAGTCGTACCAGTTCCGGTTCAGCAGGTTGTTGGCACGAAGGTAAAGGTTCAGCAGCGGGAAATCATAGCTGACCTTTGCGTCCAACAAGGAGTAAGGGGTCAGGAGCGTCGAACCGGCATTGCGGTCGACATACCGCCAGGAAAGGTCGATGGACAGTTTGTCCAGGATTCTGAAATCGGCTTGGACAACGACCTTGTGGCGGATGTATTCCATGGAATAAAGGGAACGCAGATGGATTTCCATCGGCTTGTCCTGGGATAGGTGAGTGTACCCCAGGCTGAGGGTGCGGACGAAGAATCCGGGACGCCCCAGCAGGTCGGGGAGGGCCAGCCGGAGCGTGATTTCCTGTCCGAACGTATTCAGTCGCGTGTGGTTCATGGAAGTCCACGGCGCATCTTCTCCGGCAGAAGTGTCCATGATCCAGTCGATGAGGTCGTACCCTCGGTTGTAGTACACGGTGGCGACGGCGCGGATGCCGCGGCCCAGATATTTCACGCCCCCCTCCAGCGCACGGAGTTTCTCCGCCTTCAGGTTCGGGTCGGCCAAATGACCGCCCACGGAATAATAGAGGTCAGTGAAAGTGGGCATCCTATAAGATGTGTTGTAGGATGCATAGATCCGAAAGGCATTGGAAATCTTAAAGTTTGCATCTACACCCGGGAAAAGTTTCACGCCCTCGCGATTCCCGGTATTGTAGACGGCAGTGAGCCCCGCAGAAGCGGAAAGGCGTCCTATCGAGACATGGTGTTCCAGAAAGAGATTCAACGCCGTGCGGGAAAGGCCGCAAATATAGTTGCCCCTGGGCTGTGCAAGTTTTTCGCCCAGATTCGTGCTGACAATCCGCTCATGTCTGGCCTCGGCGCTGAAGGCGGTTTCGCCCAGGCGGGATTCGACCCGGAAACTCAGGTTCGCGCCTACGACATCTGTCTTGTGGTAATTGTACGGATATTTTTCCGGAGCCCCCCGGAAAAGCTCGAAGCGGTCTTCCCCGTGGTTCCAGTACAGGGCAGGGGTGAAGTGCAACGTGCCTTTTCCTTCAGACCGGAGGGCGGCGAAAGTTTTCAGCGTATGTTCGAACTGGTCGTCGTACTTGGAACTGTAGAATGTGCTTGAACCGAAGTTCTTGTTGCTGAGACCGGCTTGCCAGCGAAGGTCGCGACGGCCGAAGTCGTGCGAGCCGTGCCAGAAGGCCTTGACGGCGTCGTAGTCGCCGTTCAGGCCACCGGCCGCGTTGCGGCTGAAGCCGTTGCTGCGCTGATAGCTCGCCGAAATGCCGTTGAAACCGCCGGGATGCATGATTTCTGCGGAGGCCGTCGTGCCGGCAGAGACGAAGGATCCCCCTTCCAGACTGGCATTCACGGAACTGCCGGATGCTTTGCGTGTGACGATATTGACAGCGCCCAGCAGGGACGATGTTCCATAGACCCTGGCGGCAGGGCCTTCCAAAACTTCGATGCGCTCGATATCGCAGATGTTTACCGGGAAATCGAAGGAATTATGGCCTGTCTGCGGGTCGGTGATGTTGATCCCGTCCAGAAGCACGGCTACCTGGTTGTAAGTGCCGCCCCGGATGCTGATATCGGTCTGCATGCCCATTGCGCCCCGTTGGCGTACATCCACGCCCAACGCGTACTTGAGCAGGTCGTTGACTGTCTCGGCAGGAGCCGATGCGATGGTCAGGCTGTCCAGGAGTGTGACTATGCGGGCGCTGCTGTGCAGGGCTACTGGAACGCGTGTTGCCGTGACCCTGATGCTGTCGAGCGTCTCGGTGGGGGACTGCGCAAATGCAATTGTGGCCGCCGAAATAAGTGCTATGAGAAATGCGATCCTCTTCATCCGGGCGGCAAAGGTACGGATTTTCCGGCTTTATTTTCCAAGAAACTCCGTCGGTGTGATGCCTGTCACTTTCTTGAAGAGGCGGGTGAGATGATGCGGGTATTCAAAGCCAAGGAGGTGGGCGGTTTCGCCTATGTTGTGACCGTTCATCAGCAGGTTTTTTCCCTGTTCAATCACAAAGGAGTGGATGTAGCCGATGGCGGTATCTCCGGTGGATTTGTGAATCACGTCGCCCAGGTAGCGGGGCGAATAGGCAAGCTGCTCCGCGCAGTATTGGACGGT
>JAEETO010000028.1 GCA_016290385.1 Bacteroidales bacterium
GAGGGTTTTTCCGTCCGGCGAGAAAGCCGGAAAAGTTTCCCAAATGTCGGCCTGCTTTACCTGCGGTGCGGTGATCAGTTCATTGCGTTCCACGTCATACACTTGCAGGTCGGAAGCCAGGTCGAATACCTCGATGAGTTTGTCGGGCTGCACATGGAAGCCCTGGCGGGTGCTGTTGGTGGAGAAGGCGATAAATTTTCCGGAAGGGTGCCAGTAGGGATAGACGCAGAAGCCCAGCGTGCTGTCCGTCCGCGTCTCATAGGCCGTGATGTCGCCTTCTTTCAGCATGAGCGTGGCGCCATGGCTGCCGCGGATGTGCAGGGTCATGGCCGAGGGATCGGTGTGGTTGTAGGCATGGCAGTTCACGCAGCCGTCAAAGCGGGTGTTCTCGATGAGTGCCCGCTGCTTGAACGAGGCGAGTTCCCGCTCGTAAATGCCCATCTTGCTGTAGATTTCATAACCCGGCTCGAGCAGACGGTAGGTCAGGCCGTAGTCGATGCTGTCGGGCGAGACATAGATGGGGAAAGCAGCGTAGCGCGTCCATTTCCCGTCCTGCAAAGCGCAGACGTTCACTTGGATTGAATGACCCGCACTCTTCCGGAGCAGTCTCTTCCATTGGCCCTCGCTGAAACGCGTGGAGCCTTTTTCCCGGCTGCGGACAACCGTACCGTCGGGCGCAGTCAGCTGCACGTCGAGCGCCTGTGCGCCCTTAAGCGTGAAATCGAGCGGGGCGATGGTCACGGGCACGGTCACACCGACATAATCGGGATAGATGTCGGGCAGCGCTTCGATGGAAACGGCATCGCGCGCTTTCGGATGACAGGCCGCCAGCGCGAACAAGGCCAGGAGGAGTATCGTCAATCGTTTCATGCGGGAGGCTAGGGTTGGCTGGAGCGGTAACGGTAATAATAATAGAACCAGTAGGTATCCCCGTACTTGCGCTGCATTTCGGCTTCGGACGTCTTGGCCTGGAGATCGGTGATAAACTGGCTGATACGCCGGGCGTTTGCCAGGGAAATATAGGTCGGGAGCCCTTCGAAATTGTTGTGGGTCAGGACCCAGCGCAGCAGAAGCGCTTCCTGGTAGGCCTTGGGCATGGCCGGTGCGTCCACCATGCCGATGCACTCCACGAATCGGTCCAGGTCCTTGCGCAGCAGGCACCAGGCCATCAGGTAGTCGAGCGCCATGTTGTTCTCGGGATGCTCTACCTTCAACAGGCCGAGCATCGAATCCATCTCCGTTTCGCTGAAGAGGAAATCGTGCTCCTGCAGGCGGAATGCGCGGGCGCGGGCCAGCTCCGGCCTTTTCTCGAAAAGCGTTCCGGCATCCAGCAGGGCTTCGGTCTCCCGGGCCCAGGAGCGGTAGAAGATGGTATGTTGCAGCGCCTTGAGGTATTTGCGCGCCACTGCGTCGTCGCCGTTGACGAGATTGGTCTCGGACAGACGCCGGTAGCACCGGGCGCTTTTCTGAAAGTCGGGGATGGCTTCCTGGGCCTCGAACATGTAACGCTGGGCCGTATTCACCATGCCCAGGTGCCAGTAGATCTCGCTGGTGGAAACGGGATTGGTATGGTCGCCGATGAAAGGCGGCAGCAGCCCGTCGGGACCGTTCTGGAAGTATTCGAACTGGCTGTCGGCCATGCGTCCTGTCTTGCCCAGGGCCAGATTGAGGCAGGAAACGGTTTTGGGCGTGTCCGGATTGCGCTGGTCGGCCGTGAGCATGATGCGGTTCCACATCTGCATCCGCACCATGAAGTCGTAGCGCATCCATTCCTCCTTGGCCGAGTCAGCAGCACGCAGGGTCAGCCAGCTTCCACAAGCGGCGACGGCCAGGAACAGCACGAGGCCGGCCGGCCAGCCTGACGCAAACTTTCCGGGCTTGAAGCAGGAAAGCAGGCAGATCAGTACGGAAACGATGGCGGCCCCGTAAAGCAGGCCGGGCAGGATGTTGTGATAGCGGTAATAATGGACGCCCATGGCAAGGCGCTCCAAAGTATACGGGAAGATGCGGCTGGCGATGAGGGTGCAGAGCAGGGACACCACCAGCATCGACAGGTAGAAGATCCAGATTTTCAAGCCGAAGTGCGATGACTCCACCAGCATCGTGACCAGCACGAAAACAAAACAGATCGGGCCGCATGCCCAGTAGACCACGGGAACCAGCACCACTTCTGCCAGATGGCGCAGCCGGTAGTTGCGGATACATTGCACGAAAGCAGCGCAGCACAGGGAGAGCAGCAGGGCAAATGCGGCGCCGGCCAGGGCATTCTCATCGCAATAAAAAGCCAGCAGGAGTACGGACGGAAGGAAACTCAGCGTATAGAGGGCCAGCGAACGGTGCCGGCAGACAGCCCAGGTCATCAGCTGAACGGCGCAGAGCAGCAAGGCCATGAGCACAGCTCCGACAGGTGCATAATAGAAAAACTGCGTGACGCAGCGTCCCAGCCAGTCCGCCACTCCACCCGGCACCCGGCTGAGCTCTGCAAAATAGGCCCAGGTCCATTCAAACAACTGGTATTGCTCTTGAAAATGCAGGTGATAAGGATAGCGGAATGCAAAAAAAACATAGATGGCGACACCTGAGAGCAACGTCATCACAAGGGCAGCGACTTTTTGGGACCGGTTCATCCGCTTTTGCAGCTTGTTATTCTGCAAATTTATAAAAAAATGCGTAAATTCGGGCCCATAATGAGTACAAGAACCCAAACCTCACACTTTGCCCCGAAAGAAGGAGCATTCGCAGAATATCATATACTGATTACCGTAACAGATTCTTCGCTGGTCTTTGAAAGCCAGCTGGACGCCGTACTGAAGGCTTGTACGGCAGCCGCTGAGGGCCGGACCGTCCATTTCAGCCGCTTTTTCCTCAGCGATGCCGCCAACCAGTATCCGCTGTTGAAGCAGGCCCTCGGACAACTGCCGGAAGTTCCCACATCTGTCGTTCAGCAGGAGCCGCTCGACGGCACGCGCATCGCTGCCTGGCTGTACGCGACCGACCCGATGGATGAAACCGCCGGAGTACCGTCACACAATGGCTACGCCCACTTCTGGAACGGATCGCTCGTGCGGGAAGGCGACGGCTCCTATGCCCAGATGTCCGGCATTTTCCAGGACTATGGCGCGATGCTGGCGCAGAAAGGCCTTTCCCTGGCTGACCAGACCATCCGGACCTGGATTTTCGTCCGCGACGTGGACTGCAACTACAACGGAGTCGTGAAGGGACGCCGGGAATACTTCGAAACCATCGGCCTGACGGCCGACACCCATTTTATCGCCAGTACCGGCATCGAAGGCCGGGCCCCGGACTGGCAGCATCTGGTCGAAATGGACGCCTACAGTATCGGCGGCCTGCAGCCGGGCCAGCTCGGCTACCTGTATGCCGCCTCCCATCTGAGTCCCACCGCCGACTATGGGGTAACCTTCGAGCGCGGCGCCACCGTAACCTATGGCGACCGCAAACAAGTGTTTATCAGCGGGACCGCCAGTATCGATTCAAAGGGCAAGACATTGTACGAAGGCGATGTCCGGAAGCAGGCTGGAAGGATGCTGGAGAATGTCGGCGCCCTGCTGGCCGAGGCTGGCGCAGGGTTCCGGGACATTGCCATGGCCATCGTCTATCTCCGGGATCCGGCTGATTATCCCGCCGTCAAAGCCATTCTTGAGAAGTCCTGTCCCGGACTTCAAGCTGTCTACGTGCATGCACCGGTCTGCCGTCCGGCCTGGCTGGTCGAGATGGAATGCATCGCCCTGACGCCTGCCGGCAATCCGGCCTTCCCCGAATTCTAGATAATCCCGTTCCTATGAAAAAATACCTCCTCCTTCTCGCTGCGCTCTGCGTGAGCGCTTTCCTGTTTGCACAAGAAGTCTACGACGGTGAAAACTGCACGTCCATCATGGTCGGGCGCCTCGCTTCGACCGACGGATCGGTCATCACCTCACATACCTGCGACGGCGGCTATCGTACCTGGGCGTACATGGAGCCTGAAGCCTATCATAGATCCGGCGCGATGCATCCGGTCCTCCGCGGAACGATGCACACGGCTTTCCATGGCGACACCACGGGTGTGCGGCTGATGGGGGAGATCCCACAGGTTGCCCATACCTACGCCTACCTGAACACGGCCTATCCCTGCCTGAACGAAAAACAGCTGGCAATCGGCGAAACCACTTTCGTGGGTCCGGACACCCTGGTCAATCCGGCCGGCTGGTTCACCATCGAGGAACTGGAACGCGTTGCTTTGCAGCGTTGTGACAACGCCCGCGATGCCATCCGGCTGATGGGCTCGCTGGCTGAGCAGTATGGCTATGGCGACACCGGTGAATGCTTGACGGTGGCCGACAAGAACGAGGTCTGGCAATTCGAGATCGTGGGCGTCGGCAAGAACAAGATCGGCGCAGCCTGGGTCGCCCGGCGCGTGCCCGACGACCATGTCGCCGTCTCGGCCAATATCCCCCGCATCGGCAAGATTGACCGAAAGAGCAAGGACATGATGGCTTCCGACAATGTGGAGCAGGTAGCGCTGGAAAACGGCCTCTGGGACGGTAAAGGCACCTTCCTCTTCTGGAAGGCCTTCAACGCCAGCTACGCGAAAGGAAAGAATTACGGCATCCGCGAGTTCTTCATCCTCAGTCATTTCGCTCCGTCCCTTGGGCTGAACGAGGACATGGAAGAACTGCCTTTCTCCGTCAAGCCCGAGAAGAAGGTCGATATCCGCGAAGTGATGGCACTGTACCGCGAAACCTATGAAGGCACGCAGTACGACATGACGAAGAACTGGAAGATTGCCCGCCGGGCCACGAAAGACCATCCGGCCGACACCGTCATCAGTCCCGTCGCCAATCCCTGGCTGACCACCACGATGCAGAATACCTTGAACACCATAGCTCCGGGCACCATCGATTTCAAGCGGACCGTGGCCGTGGCCTGGTGTGCCTATTCCCACATCACCCAGCTTCGCAACTGGCTGCCCGACAGCATTGGCGGCGTTTGCTGGTTCTCTGTCGACAATCCGGGCCAGAGCCCCCGCATCCCCATCTTCTGCGGCAATACGGCCGTTCCGGAAGCCTTCTGGACCTGCGGCCAGAAGCAGTATGTCCCCGACTGTATCCTCTGGACTTTCCGCCGGACCAACAAACTGGCCACGCTCGCCTGGCAGACGACCAAGGAAGGTTTCAACAAAGAGATTCTCGCCCTGGAAAAGCAGGCGCTGGACGGTCTTCCGACCAAAGCTGCCACCCCCGACCTCCTCAATGCCTACACGGCCTACATCTACGAGCTGGCCGCCCGTCGCTGGGCCGAAATGGAAAGCCGCTACTGGGTCCAGTTCGGCAGAGGGTTCTGAGTCAGGAGATGCCGGGTCAAGCCCGGCATGACGCAAGGGATTACGGCGCGGAATTGTAGACGCTTTCCAGCGTGTACTCCGGGTCTTTCGTGGTGACGGCTTTCACCATCAGCCCGATCAGCTCCTTGGCTTTGTCATCGACAAATGCGCCGGTGCCGTGGTCGATGTAACCGTGTCTCTCCGGTCCGACTCCCGTCGCACCGTTGTCCCATACATACATCGGAAGAAGCCGTTCGGCCGCTGCCTTGCAGAAAAACTCCATGTAATACTTCTGGTAGGGGAAATCTGCATCACTGTGCCGTGAGCAGCCCATCTCACCCAGATAGACGGGAATGTCCTTGGATAGATATGCTTTTTTGAGGTTGTCGAACACCGCGACGACATTATCCTCGTCTGTATTGCTGCACCGGAGTGCCGGATCGGCCGTATGGCCCCATTGACGGACCAACGGGTCGGCGAGGGTATAATTGTACGGATCGTAGTCGTGGACGGCGACGATCAGGCGGTTGGCACTCGTATAATCCTTCGGGAGGACCAGTCCAGTGATGGTGAAGCCCGGGCTGGCAGCGTAGCCCGGAATACCCAGCCAGCGCGTGGCATTGTTGCCTCCAGTGGTGCGGACCGCGTCGACAAACACCTGGTTCCATTCGTTGAGCACTTTGTACTGCGCTTCAGGATCTGCCTGGAAGGCGGCGCTCCAGCCCCAGCCGCCGTCCTGGATCTCGTTGAACGACTCGAAGACCAGCCATTCACCCTTGTCCTTGAATCGGTTGGCAATCTGAGTCCAGACATTGAAGATTTCCTCCTTCACCTTCTCGTTTTGGGAGGTATTGTTGTAGGCTTTGGCGATGTCCAGCCAGTAGCTCTCGTCGTGGTGCGTGTTGACGATGGCCACCAGGCCGGCCTTCTCGGCATAGCCGACGATCTCTTCTACACGGCTCAGCCATTTCTCGTCCAGGCGATAGCCAGGCGCCTTGCCGATATGCCCTTCCCAGGTGGTGCAGATGCGTACGGCTTTGAAGCCCGCTGCCTTTACGCCGTTAAAGGTGGACTGGGTACATTTCGGATTGCCCCAGACCGTTTCAGCGGCGACGCCGTTCGCGATGGCATCCATGTGGTTGCCCATGTTCCAGCCCGGACCCATGGCGTTGAATACCATTTCCGGGGTGAGGGCTTCGGCGCTGGCCGTCGGAATGCTGGCGGAAGCTTCGCGCGAGATCTTGACGCTCACGCTTTCGTTGCCGCACTTGACGGTGACCGTGCCGTTGCCGGCGGCAGATGCACGGTTTGCACCGGCAAACAGGGTGACGGTGGTCTCGTGCCTGCTGTTGATCTGGCCCGTCTCGACACCGCACCAGGCAGCATCGGAACTGACCGTGGGCTGCACGGACGAGGTGACGGTGAAGCTGGCTTCGCCGCCGAAACGGTCGAAGGAGACGCTGGTCTTGTCAACCGAAAGCTTGACTTGCGGGATGCCTTGTGTGACGGATACCATGAGGCTCTGCTTTTCGCCGATAATGCGGATGGAGGTTGAGCGGCTGGCCGTACCCGTGTTCTCCTGGGCAGTGACACTCAATTTGAGGCTGTTGGAGGCATAGCTGCCTTCCGTCAGCTTGATCCAGGCGTCGGAGCAGCTGATGTCGGGCTTGATGCCGCTGGTGATAGTAATATCAAGGGTCCCGCCGCTTGCGTCGAAGTTCAGGCTCGAGGGATTGGCAGAGAGTGTCACGGGTGCGGGCGCGGGTTCGGGATCTCCGCAGGAGAGCGCCAGGAGCGCGGCAAACAAGGTAAGGGTAAAGAAACGAAGCTTCATAATGTGTCCGATTTTTATTCAAAAGATTCTGCCGGCATTTCTTTCCAGACTTTGCCGATGGTGGCGGCATCGAAGCCTACTGGGGCGTTGCCCAGGTCCGGAACATTGAAAGAGCGCAGCATGGTATCGTAATAATGTGGGTTTTTCTGAGGCAGGAGGAAGGGTTTCGTTACAGTTCCGTCAGGTGCGACATGACTGAAATACGGTTTCCCGTACAGTCCGTCGCCGCGTTTGGAAGCAAACACAAACCATGTGCCATCCGACGACCAGCTGTGATAAGTGTCGGATTTCTCCGCGTTGACGGCGCGCATGTCCATGATGCTGCCGTCGGACAGGTCCATCAGGCAGAGGTCACATTCGCTGTGGTTGATGGGGAAGGTGCCGTAGGCCGCGACGGTGAAAAGGAGCCAGCGTCCGTTGGGCGAGGTCTTGGGATGGCAGACAGAGGCCGCTCGTTTCGTGGCGCTCCAGACCGTATCGGCAGGGTCGCCCAGGGTTCCTGTCGCGGCATCGAAAGGAATGCGGACCAGCGAATACATCGTCTGGTACAGATCTGCCGGCAAGGGATGAGCGGGTGCCGCACAGTAATAGACGAAGTTGCCGTCGGCCGAGAAAACGGGGAAGGTCTCGAAGACGTCTTCCCGGCTGGTTTCCGGGAATGTCAGCATGCGCTTGCCGTCAAAATCAGCCACGCAGAGGTCTGATGCGGTGTCGAAGACTTCCATCCGGCGGCCGCCTTCGGAGTGCATCGCCGGAATGATGATATTGGTGGAAAAGACGCCATAACGGCCGTCGGGATGGATCTCCCCATAAACGGTAGGGGAGATCATCGTGTCGTTCTTGAGCGTGAGCTTGCGCAGCTCGCCGCCGCGGTTGAGGATCGCGCCGCCACCTTCGCCGCGCAGGTAGAACATCGACAAGTCGCCGCGTCCCTGGCTGTGGATGTGACAGTTCATGCATTTGTTGCCCGTGTGCCGCCAGTCGGAGATCACACGGACCGAAAAGCTTTCCAGATTCCGCTCCTGGATTTCAAGGTCGTCCCAGACCTCAAAGCCGGGCTCGATGAGACGGTAGGTAAGATACGGGTCAATCCGGTCTTGCGCAATATGCAGGGTCCAGCGCCGGAACTGACGCGCGCCGCCTGAGGACCAGGCGGATTCTACCGTGATGTCAGCGCCGGCAGCGGCAGCCAGCCATTCGCGCCAGATTTTCTCTTTCCAGACGACCTCGCGCCCTTTGAACGCGATGGCTCTCCCATTGGCAAAAATGTGCGTCGTGAATTCTTTTCCTTCGGGATCTGTGTAATAGAAATTGAGCGGCGCGATGTTGGGGGGAATGGTGACATCCGTATAGTCCGGAAAAATGAAGGAGTCCCTGTCCGTCCCCGGTCCGGCAGGGCGTACGTCGTACGGTCTGCCGCAGGAGAGCAGCAGGACGGCCAGCAGGGCAGACAGGAGGAGTTTACTTCGTTTCATTCTTCACGGCGTAATAGTAATAATACCAGTAGCTTTTGCCGAATTCCTCCGTCAGGTTCCTTCCGGAGCCTCCATCCCGCTTGTAAATGGTGACAAAACGGTTGAAGCGTTGGAAACTGGCTTCGGATATGTGGTAGTGGGCGAAATTCTCAGCGTTCATCCCGCCTTTGGCGGCCAGGAAGATCAGCATGGCTTCTTCGTAAAGTGGCGAGCGGGTGAGGGAAGGGTCGAAATCGCCTACGAAGGCGTCAATATCTTTGGTCAGCAGATCGTAGCACAGGAGATAATCCAGCGCCATCCGGTTGGTCTGGTTGGCGCTGAGCAGGATGCGGAGGATGAGCGGCGTCTGGTCCATGCCGTGGACCAGGTCGAACTGTGGCATCAGGTTGCGTTTTTCGGCAATGCGCAGCCGATACGGCTGGCTCCAGTTTTCGGGGAAGCACGCCCTGGCCCATTTGCGGTCTGCACGGGAACCATTCAGCAGCATGCGCAGATACTTTGCGGCAGCTTCGTGTTCGCCCGTGACCAGGTTGGTCTCGGCCAGCCGGCGCAGATAGCGCGATCCGTTATGTTCGGGAGAAAAGAGCAGTCCCAGCATGGCATCGCGTTCGGCCAGCGGCATATAGCCGAGCTGGAACCACACATCGCCTGCGCAGGCAATTTTGAAGGGGGTGGACGAAGGGCCGACCGGAAGGAAAAGACCGCGCTCGAAGGGCTGGTAGTAGTCCATCAGCCGGTCGGGAAGCCTTCCCAGCATTGCGTTGGACAGGTTGTAGTAGTAGGTGCCGACTTCTGACCGCAGGTCCTTGCGCGCTGCTAGTTCGGAAACCTTCTCCCAGTTCTCCGCATCCGCCTCAACGATCATGCCCAGGATTTGTTCGGCGTCCCGGTCGGGCTTGCCCCAGACGTCGCGGGCTTCCCGCAGTGAGATGCCGTTCAGGGCGGCGTATTTTCGGAAATAGGGATGACGGAGCAAGAACGCACACTGGCTGCCCACGGCCGCGAACAGCACGGCGGCCAGGACGATCCATAGTATGCGCCTGCCTTTCCGGGACATGTTATTCAGTCTCTTTCTTTTCGTCTGCAGGCAGGGGGTACATATTCAACAGGAATTCACCCGCCATGCTGTCTTTGCCCAGACCGAGCGCGATCTCCTGCGTGCGCTTCACGTAGGCTGCCCGTTCGGCCTTCGCTTCGTCGATCATGCCCGCATTGTAGAGCTGTCCGAAGTGCTCGTTGAAGTAGATGGTCATGTCTTTCCACACCTGCAGGCTGTCGTTCTGCGGGGTTCCGCCTCCCGTGCTGTTCGGACCGATGGTGACGTAGATGTCGCCGGGTTCGGTAGCCACGAGCAGGTCCTGGCCTTTGTGGCGTTCGTGTGCAATCAGGCGGACGGTACACATCCAGTGTTTCCTGCCCTTGAACTCGAATTCGTGGTTGTGAATGAGAACGGAATCAACATTCTCTTTTTCTTCGTGGCCGACGGGCACGAGGAAGATCCTGGCACCCTCAAGCTCGTTGGAACTTACGCGGCCATGGATGCGATACTCGTCGTTGCTGCAGGAGCAGAGGATGAGAGCCGCCAGTGCGGCTGTAAGGATGGATAATATTTTCATGGTTTGACAGTGGCTTGGATCCTTTTGTCCGAAAATACCTCGCGATATACCCCGCGGGTGTCGAAATGGACTTTGGTTTTGGTGAAATCGGGGGCATTGTAGGAGTAAAGAGTCCCGTGATACAGTTTCCGGGGATTCTTCTGGGGGAGTACGAACGGTTTCGTGCAATGCCCGTTCTCGTCGATCGATGCAACGTATATCTGGACATAGAGCCCGTCGGCACGCCGGCTGGAGAAAAGGAACCAGCGGCTGTTGGAACTCCAGTTATGGAAACTTTCTGAGAAAGGGCTGTTGACTTCATCGATGGGGCGGGTCTCCCCGGTCGAGAGGTCCATCAGCCAGAGGTCCGCTTCTTTGTGACTGATAGGGAAGACGCCGAAATCCGCCTGGTTGTACATCAGCCAGCGGCCGTCGTATGAGGGACGCGGGAAAGCGATGCTATGGCTGTCGCGGCTTGCCGGGATGACGGTTTCGATCTCGCCCAGCCGACCGGTCTCAGGGTCGAAGGATACCCGCATCAGGTCATAACGGATGCTGTCGACATAACGGGGTACTTCGTAGGCTTTCGCTTTGCAGTAGTAGAGCGTCTTTCCGTCCGGTGTGAAAGCGGGGGAGGATTCCAGGTAATCTTTTTCCGTAAGCCGGGGATCGACGATCAGGGAGTAATCGTCGGTATCTACGATCACCAGGTCGGAGGCCAGGTCGAAGACTTCGATGGTGCGCTGGTCGCCAGTCCAGAAGCTCTGCCGGACGGGATTGATGGAGCCGGCGAACCAGCGGCCGTCCGGATGCCAGTAGCAGTAAGCCACATTGCCCAGCGTGCTGTCCGTCTTGGTGGTCACCCACTCGTGGCGGTCATCCTGTTGGATGTAGGTGGTGCCGTGCTGGCCGCGAAGGTGGAAGAGATACTGCGAAGGGTCGGTCGCATTGGCCGTATGGCAGTTCATGCACTGGCCCGGGGTAAGGGTGCTCTCGATGATGGGATCTTCCTTGAAAGTATGGATGTTGCGCTGATAGATACCGATGGTGCTGTAGGTGGTATAGCCGGGCGCGATTTTTCGGTAGGTAATGCCGTAATCCGTCAGCGGCGCTTCGCTCACGTAGATGATGAAGTCGCGCCACTGGGTCCAGCGGCCGTCCTTTTTGCCCAGGACGGTGAAATGCAGGGTGCCGCCGGCGTTCTGCTGTGTCAGTTTGTGCCAGGCCTTGATGGGGAAGGAGGCCCAGCGGCCGCGGGTCTTGAGGGCCCCGCCTTTGCTGCCGGTGACCTGTACGAATACACGGTCATACTCTTCGGGCAGATTGAAATTCAGGGGTGCGATGCCGGCGGGGATTGTCACGCCGATATAGTCGGGATAGATGGCGGGCAGCTCTTCCGAATAGTCTGTCGAACCTGAGCAGGCGCCCGTCAGGAAGAGTGCGAGGATGGGGAGAAGGGATAGCAGGCGTTTCATTGCCCTTCCTCCATTTGTTTGAGCCGTTGCCAGGCCATATAATATTGTGCCGCCATGAAATTGTTCTTGTTCTGGTTGTACAGGATAGCCATCATCAGGTCGAGTCCGTCGTAGAAGGTGATGAAGTCGTCCCGAAAGCGGACCTGACGGATGTAGGAATAGACAGGGTCGGCGTTCACGCTTTCTTCATTCTGGATCATCGACTTTCGGCCGCGTGCCCACTTTCGGTAGAAGAGGCTGTGCGAGAGGATGTCCAAGTATTTTTCCGCCCGGTCATACCAGCCGTTGACGATGTTGCATTCGGCAATCATCCGCATGAAGCGTCCGCTCTTGCGTCCGTTCTGGATGGATTCCTGCAGGTCGAAGGCATACTGCAGCGTGATGTTGGGCATCCCCATTCGCCAGAGCACTTCCGCTGAGGTGATGTCAGACATGTTGTCGCGGATGCTGGGCAAAACGAGGCCTTGTGTTCCGCATTGCCAGAAATCGGTCAGGCGCTGATCGAGCTGGCCTTCCGTAAACAGGCAGAAGTTGACAGAGCAGGCGCTGATCGGATTGTGAGGCTGGTATTTTTCGGCTCGTTTCAGGACGTCTGCGTAGCGTTCGTGGCGGATGAGCCAGTCGTAGGCTATCACCTCGTGGGTGTCCCGGTCATAAGTGAACTTGACGCCGGACCAGGTAGCTGCTGCAAGAAGGATAGCCAGCGTCACTCCAGTGGCGACGGGCCGGCGGAGATGCAGGCCCAGGCCGCAGAGCAAGATGACGAGCAAAGCTACGGCCGGAATGACGATCTGCAGGGTGGGCAGGGTCTCCACCAGCCGGTAATAGTTGAGACCGAAAAATGCGTCCCGAGCCGGATATTGTGCCGCCAGCAGCCGGTATCCCAGCCAGAAAACCAGCAGCATGTAGACCGTCATCAATACGTCCGTCCACCGGTGGTTCCGGATGGCAGCGTACAGCACGGGGACGACGACGACGGGACCGGCCAGCCACAAGCCCAGCGGGATGAGCCAGAGGCGGTGCCAGGCGGCGCGGGCCATGGGCTGGCACAGGCAGATGGCCATCAAAAGGGCGACGGGATAACTCAGGAGCACTTCCACGTCTCCCTGATAGACAAGAAGCAGCAGGGAAGGGATGAAGCTCAGCAGATAGAGACTGTGCCGTTTTCCGGAGGCGTGCCAGACCGCCCGCTGCAGAATGACCGCCAGCAGGGCCATGATCAAGGCGCCCGCCCAGCGGTAATAGAAGAACTGTACCAGAAATTCCGACAACCAGTCCGCAGGGCCGCCCGGGAGCATGAGCCTTTCACCCAGGTAATTCCAGGTGAAAAGAAAGAGTTGGTTCTGTTCCTGATAGGACAGATCCTGCGGATATAGCCAGAACCAGAACGCGAACACGGTCGCGCCCAGCAGACTGCTTGTCAAAATTCTGTACAAACTTTTCATCGTTAAAAAGGCAGCCGCCCGAAGGCGGCTGCCCTGTCAGGAGTCAAATCGGTTTAGTTGAACGGCTGGAATCTCCACCACGTGCATTCACCCCACCTCCAGGCAGCCTGGCCGTTAGGGCAGATCAGGGTCAGGAGATTACCATCCAGATAAACGATTTCGTACTGGGTGGCAACATTTCCGCCCGTGTTGATAATGAACGGGTAGAGGATGCCGGAACCACCTTCGGTGACGAGGTCGCCCATCTTGTATCCGCCGGGAGCGGTCCAGTCGAAATTCTCAACCGCATAGGTCGACGAAGCAATCTGTTTGCCGTCGGCGTCGTAGGAAGTGACGGTTCCGTCAATGCTGTTGAACACCATGTACGCGTTGTCGTTGCCGTAACCGTAAGCTACGCCACCGGAGTGCTGGATCTGGCTGGTCTCAAGCTCGTCCGGTAAGCAACCCCACCACAAGCCGGGGACTTCGCCCGCAGCAAGGTTGGCTCCGTGGCCGGCATCGCCGATGTAACCGGCGTTGCCCCAGGTGGAGCCATTGATCGGGTAGTAGTTCCAGGCGCGGGCACCAGCGCCGGCGAGAGCGGCATCGGGATCGGAAGCGTTCTTGAAACGCCACCAGGTGCATTCGCCCCAGCTCCAGGCTCCCTGGCCGTTGGCGCAGATCAGCGAGAGATGGTTCGGATCCACGTAAATTACGTCGAACTCATTGGCGCGTTTTCCACCCGTGTTGATGATGAACGGGAAGAGAATCGGTGCGTCGGTGGTGACGAGGGTTCCGTAGTGATAGCCGTCAGTGCATTCCGGATCGTAGTTGTTCATCACGTAAGTGCCTTTGGCGATCTGGGTACCGTCGGCCTTGTAGGAGATGCATTCCATGTCTTCGTTGAAGACCATGTATGCATTGTCATCGCCGTAGCCGTAGACCGTACCGCCGGCATGCTGGACTTGTTCCGTCTCCAGGTCTGCGGGCGGGCAGCCCCACCACTTGCCGGGAATCTCGCCAGCTGCGACGTCGGCGCCGTGGCCGGCATCGCCGATATAACCGGCGTTGCCCCAGCAGGCACCGTCATACGCATCCCACTTCCATGCTTTGGCACCGGATTCACCGGTCAGGACTTTCACGGCCGGATCAAGGTCGGCCGGGACGTACACGTTGACCATGCTTTCGAAATAGACCATGGAAGCGTCCTGGTTGATGGTGGAGACACCGAACGGCTGGTTCGGGTCGGCACCGCGGCGCGGCGTGATGTTGAATACACCGGAAGCACCGGTGGCCAGGATGTTCTTGGAACCGTCGGACTTGAAGTTGTACACCTGTACGGTCCGGGCGGGAGAAGTGATGTACTTGATGAAGTTACCGTCGGACTGCGGCTGCGTGCAGGCTGCATCAGCATATTGGCCGACGATGGAAAAAGCACTCTGGAGATCGCTGGAAGCAATGGGCGCTGCGGCTTCGGGGCCCTTGATGACCACCGGATCGCAGGAAGCCAGCATCACACCCGCCAGAGCGAGAATCGAGAAATAGAATATTTTCTTCATAACTTGAATCATTTCTAATAGGTATGAGTCTGCTACCAGCCCGGGAAGTCGAACTGGGAACCCCAGCCTTCGTTCTGGGTGAACTTGTATTCTTCACCGGCACCGGCGGACAGGGAGATCTGGCTGCTCGGGATCGAGACGAAACCCTTGGTGGCCGTATAACGGTTGCCGTATCCGCCGTTGTACTTGGATGCGTTGTTCGTGCCTTCTACGCCGTTGTTCCAGACTTTCTGGCCCTCCTGCTTGTTAAGGGCGGAGACGGCATAGCTTTCGCCGTAGCGGCGCATGTCGTTGAAGCGGACACCTTCGAAGGCGAGCTCCCAACGGCGCTCGTTACGCAGGTTCTCATCGTTCAGCGGTTTGCTCGGCAGGCCGGCGCGTGCGCGGACCTTGTCGAAGGAAGCCTGGTTGCCGTTGATCTCAGCGTCCATCAGCAGAACTTCTGCGAAGCGGATCAGAACCATGTCGTTCACGCTGTTGAGCTGGAAGTTGTCTTCGTTGCCGCTCGACCAGGTCAAGTCAGGGAACATCACATTGGTAAAGGATTTCATGTATTTGCCGTTGGCTTCGCTCCACGCCATGACAGGCATGGTCTTGGTCTGGTAGAAACCGCTTTCCTGAATGTTGGCGTCGCCGCCGAATACATAGGTTCCGCTGAACTTGTCGACGGAAATGATGGAAGCGTCAAGACGGGCATCGTTCGGTTCGAGGGCTTTCCAATCGGAAACCAGCGAAGGGTTCACCGGGCACATGCCCCAGCCCACGCCGAACGGGAGGCACTCGCCATTGTCGAGGCTCTGGCCACGGACACCGAGGAACAGGGCGGTCTGGTTGGAGTAACCGATGGTGGTGCTCCAGGAAGGCTGCGTATTGAACTTGATGATGAACATGGCTTCCGGGTTGCGGGCGCCGTCGTCCTCCACCCATTTGTAGCCTTTGCCGTGCCACGGGTTCTTGGGGTCTTCGATGGTGCAGCGGTTGGTATAAGCCCAGAGGTTGTGGAAGTCGTTCACAAGGCTGTAGCCGGAGTTGTTCACACAGTCGGTGATGTACTGTCCGACTTCGGCTTTGGTAATTTTGGTGCCTTCGGCTATGCTGATACCAATGGCCTCATTTTCATAGGCGGGGAGGGTGATGTCGCTCAATCCGAAGAAACCAGTTGCGAACAGGAAGGCGCGTCCCAAGAGGGCCTCAGCTGCATACTTGTCCACATGACCGTCACCGACAGACTGATGCGCAGGCATGATGTCGGCAGCAATCTTGCAGTCTTCGATGATCTGGCCCCAGAGCTCTTCACCGCTGATCTGCGGCTGGGTTGCGTCAGCCTGGGAGGTGACGGGGCAGGGGATGTTTCCGAACATGGAAGCCAGTTCGTAGTAGTACCATGCGCGGAGGAAGAAAGCTTCGCCCATATACTGGTTGAGTTTGTCTTCTACGCCGCAGTTCGGCATGGCTTCGATGGCTGCGTTCGCGCGCGCGATACCTTTATAACGGTCGACATAGAAGCCATTGTACATGTCGGAACCGAAATTGAGCAAGAGGTCTTCTGCCTGCATTGCCTGGTCGTTCTGACCACCGCCGCCGAGGGCATCGTCGGATGCCGCCATGGACCACAGGAAGTGGTTGAGGTGGACATTGTTGCCGATGGAAACGTTCAAGTTGTTGTAGATACCCGCAAGCATCTGCTCAGCATCGGTTTCGTTCACCGGGAAGTTGCTGCTGTCTTTCGACCAGTAGTTGGTGGTGTCGAGAAATGACTCACAAGAAGCAAAAGAGAACACAAGGGCGGCCATTGCCGCGAGTTTGATTATCTTTTTCATATCAGTCATTCAAATTAAAATTTAAGATTGAGGCCGATGAGGATGGTCTTGGCCTGCGGGTAGTAACCCAGGTCGATGCCCTTTGCCCAGCTGTCAAAGCCGGAGGAGCTGCCGACCTCAGGATCGAGACCTCTGAACTTGGTGAAGCAGAACGGGTTCTGGGCCTGGACGTAGAGACGGCACTGGCCGAACGGAGCGTTCTTCCAGATGCGCTTGAAGTCGTAGCCCAGCGTGACGGTCTGGATGCGGAAGAAATCAGCGTTCTCGATGAAGATGTTGGAGTTGTTCATGAAGTTGTAGTTCGTACCGGCTACCAGGCGAGGATAGAGGTTCGAAGTACCTTCACCATGCCAGTAGTTGTACACGTCCGTCGTGTAGTTGTTCCACTGGCTGTCGGAGTAACGGCGGTAGGCACGGAAGACCTGATGGCCGAACATGCCGTAACCGCTGGCTGCGAAGTCGAAGCCCTTGAAATAGATGGAGAAGTTCAGGCCTACATTCCAATCCGGGTTCGGGTCGCCCGTCATCGTCTTGTCGGATTCATTGATCACGCCGTCGTGGTTGAGGTCGGCGAACTTCAGGTCGCCCGGGACCACGTTCTCAACGATGGTGCCGTTGCCGGCCGCTTTCCATGCGTCGATTTCGGCCTGGTTCTGGAAGACGCCTTCGGATTTGTAAGTCCAGAAGTAGCCGATCGGATAACCGACCTGTGCGCGGTACATTTCGGAGATGCCCTGTACCACGTTGCCCTGGCCGTGGATGATGCCTTCATCGTTGGCGATGCGGGTGACGCGGTTTTTGTTGTAGGCGGCATTCACACCGATGCTGTAGGAGAAGTCCTGGCTGCGTGCGTCGTTCCAGTTGAGTGCTACCTCGACACCGGAGTTGCGGACGTCACCACCATTGATATACGGTGCGTTGGCGCCGAAGTGACCCATGATCGGGGCGTTGACCAGCCAGTTCTTGGTATCTTTCTGGTACCAGTCGAAGGCAACGCCCAGGCGGCTGTTGAACAGGCGGGCGTCGAAGCCGAGGTCAAGCTGCTGGGAAGTCTCCCAGGTGATGTCGGGGTTCGCCAGCTTGTCGGCGTAGGCGCCGGTGCCGGAAGTCGTTGAAGTCGGGCCGGTGTAGAAGGAGTAACCGCCGTCTGCAGCACCCACGGAAATCGTAGAGAGGTACTGGAAGTTGGAGATGTTGCAGTTACCGTTCTGGCCCCAGCTGCCGCGCAGCTTCAGGAAGCTGACCACATTGGGATTCCACCAGGATTCGTTCGAGATGACCCAGCCGGCGGATACGGAGGGGAAGGTACCCCAGCGGTGGCCGCGCATGAAGTTGGAGGAACCGTCGTGACGGAGAATCAGCGAGAGCATGTATTTCTCGGCGTAGTTGTAATTGATACGGCCGAAGAAGGAAACCAGGCCGCTGTCGCCCCAGGTGGAGCCGGAGACGTCGGTCAGCGACGGGTCGCCCGAGGTGTTGCTCACATAGGCATATTTCCACTGGTTCGGCCAGAGGACACCGCTGTTGCCGGAGCCTACATCTTCGCCGAAGCCACTGTGCTCGAGTGTGTTACCGATCAAAGCGTCGAAGTGGTGGTCTTCACCCAGGTCGAACACGTAGTTGACGGTGTTTTCCCACGACCAGTTCCAGCCGGCACCGGCGCTCTGGCTCACGATGTCAGTATCGGAGAAAGCGTAGTTGGTCAGGCGGTAGGCGAGGCTGTACTGACGATAGGTATAGGAGCTCATGCGGTAGTTGAACTGGCTCTTCCAGGTCAGGCCCTTGATGGGCTGGACGCGGAGGTTGGCCGACATGTTGAGGCCGTAATTGTGGCTGTCGTTGTTACCGCGGGAAGAGTAAACCATGGCGGCGACAGGGTTGCTGACATAAGGATCGAGATCCCAGAGACCGCTGTTGCTCAGCCAGTCGTATTCCGTATAGCTTCCGTCGGGCTGGAAGACCGGGACGAGCGGGTTGGCCGACAGCATGGAGAAGATATCGTTCCAGTAGTGGTTGCCCGTACCGATACCGCCTTTGCGGCTGGTAGTGAAGCTGATGTTCTCACCGAAGGTGATGATGTCGCGGTCATTGTGACGCCAGATCACGTGGTCGGAGTTGAGGCGGACCGTCAGGCGCTTGTAGCTGGAAGCGACGGGTTTGCCGAAAATACCTTCCTGGTCGGTGTAGCTGACACCCATCGAGAATTTGGAAATGTCGGTACCGCCCACGAGGTTGATGGCGTGGTTGGTGTTCGGCGCATTCGTGTTGCGGATGGCATCCAGCCAGTCCGTTCCGACGAAGGAGCCGTCCATGATGCTGTTGTAGAGCGAGGGATTCAGGATACCGCGCCAGTCGATGGGATCTTTGCCCATGTTGAAGTTGACCTGGCTCTGGATGTCCATGTACTCCCGTGCGTTGAGGAGTTCCGGCATCTTCTGGACGTTCTGTACGCCGTAGAAGCCGTCGTAGGTGACGGTCAGTTTGCCGCTCTTGCCCTGCTTGGTGGTTACGAGGATCACACCGTTTGCACCGCGGGCACCATAGATGGCGCAGGATGCTGCATCCTTCAGCACGTCGATGGCTTCGATGTCGGACGGGTTGAGGGCGTTGATGTCGCCGCCCGCCACGCCGTCGATCACATAGAGCGGTGCGTAGGAACCGGTGGTACCCATACCGCGGATGTTGACGTTGTAGCCGGAGCCCGGCTGGCCGTTTGAGCTCATGATGCTCACACCAGGCGTAGAGGACTGCATGGCGCCAAGGGCGCTGGTGGAGTTGAGCTTGGCCAGCTCTTCACCTTTGACCTGGACAGTGGAGCCGGTCACGAGTTTCTTTTTCTGAACACCGTAACCGACGACTACCGTTTCCTCAAGGAACTCGGCGTCTTCCTCCAGGAACACGTTGAAAACCGTCTGGTTTCCAATCGCGATCACCTGGGTCTTGTAACCGATGGATGAGATTTCGATGCTGGCGCCAGGCTTGACGTTCAGCACGAAATTACCATCCACGTCCGTAGAGACACCATTCTGGGTGCCGCTTTCAATGACGCTCGCTCCGATCACGGGTCCGAAGGTGTCGGTGACCGTACCGGAGATCCGGACGGTCTGCGCCCACGCAGCCGTGCTCATCAGGAGCAGGAACATCAGGGAAGCAAAAAACTTGCTTTTCATGTTGTGGAATAGTTAGTGATAAATTAAGTATTGTTGTTTAAAAAAATTGTTGTTCAAAAGCGTATTCGCACAGTGCGCGCACAATTAAACGCATAAAGATAAGAATAAAAAATTTAAATAGAGGTGTATTTGCAACGAGAATGTTGGAAAAGTACAAATATTTGAAAGAATAGTACATTTTTTATATCTTTGCAGGGCCATGGCCAAAGTACTCAGGGAAATCACGTCCATCACGGACAACGACTGCTTCTACATCGTGGAGCGGCACAAGAGCGAATTCACCTGGCCCATCCACTGCCACGAGGTGTTTGAGCTCAATTTCATCGAACGGGGCAGGGGCGTGCGCCGCGTGGTGGGCGACAGCATCGAGGAAATCGGTGATTTCGAGCTGACACTGATCACGGGCGACGGCCTTGAGCACGCCTGGGAACAAGGGATCTGCAAGGAGTCTGACATCCGCGAGATCACCATCCAGTTCTCGCCGGGTCTTCTTGATGCCAAACTGCTGGCCCGCAATCAGTTCGCTTCCATCCGAAAGATGTTCGACCGGGCCCGGATGGGCTTGACTTTCTCGATGCCGGCCATCATGCGCGTCTATTGCCTGCTCGACACGCTGGCCTCCAAGGAAGAGCGCATGGACCAGTTCCTGGACATGTTGAAGATCCTCTTCGAGCTCTCGCAGGATGCGGGCGCCCGGACCCTGGCTTCCCACTCTTTCGCCAAGTCGGACATCGGGCGCGAGAGCCGGCGCGTCAACAAGGTGAAGGAGTACATTTCCCAGCACTATACGGAGGAGATCAAGCTCGACGACCTGGCCGCCCTCGTGGCCATGGCGCCCACGGCCTTCAGCCGCTTTTTCAAGCAGCATACCGGCCGCGGCCCGGTCGACTATATCATCGACGTGCGGCTGGGCATCGCAGCCCGGATGCTTGTCGATACAACTACTTCTGTCAGTGAGATTTGCTATGCCTGCGGCTTCAACAATCTCTCGAATTTCAACCGTACGTTCAAAGCCCGCCGCGGCTATACGCCCCGCGACTTCCGGGCGCTCTTTACCAAGAACCGCATCTATATCTGATGCGTGTTAAAATTGTATAAGTTTTAGGTAATTATTTGCTGGTCAGGGCCGGGCAAAAAAAGTAATTTTGCGTATCCTTCCGGGGATACAAATTCTTATAATAGCCTGACCTATGAATCCCATGCTCAAAGCCATCGCGGCGGGTGTCCTGGCCTTGTCGGCTGCCAGTTGCGCCCAGCCTGCGTCTCCTTCTTTCGTTACCGTCGAAGACGGCCATTTTGTCCGCGACGGAAAACCGTACACCTATGTCGGCACCAATTTCTGGTACGGCCCCATCCTGGCTTCCGAAGGCCGGGGCGGCGACATCGACCGGCTGCAGCTTGAACTGGATGCCCTGAAGGAACTGGGCATCGAGAACCTGCGCGTCCTGGTGGGCGGAGACGGCGCCGACGGTGTCTATTCCCGTGTGGAACCTACGCTGCAGACGGCCCCCGGCGTGTACAACGATACCCTGCTCGTAGGGCTGGACCGCTTCCTGGTGGAACTGGGCAAGCGCGACATGCAGGCCGTCCTGTACGTCAACAACTCCTGGGAATGGAGCGGTGGCTACGGCCAGTATCTGGAGTGGGCGACAGGCGAGAAGACGCTGATTCCACTGGTGGACGGCTACTGGCCCTTCATGCAGCAGATGCGGAAGTTCCAGACTTCGAAGGAAGCCCAGCAGTTGTATTTCAATCATCTGAAGAATATCGTGTCCCGCGTGAATTCCATCACGGGCAAACCTTATAAGGACGATCCGGCCATCTTTGCCTGGCAGCTGGGCAACGAGCCCCGCTGCTTCTCCGATGACCCGGAGATCCGCGCCGGCTTCATCGGCTGGATGACGGAAGCAGCCCGCATCGTCAAGGAACTGGACGGAAATCATCTGGTCTCGACCGGCAACGAGGGTTTGATGGGCTGCGAGAACGACCCTGCCCTGCTGCGGGCCGTCAACGAGATTCCGGGCATCGACTATATGACCATCCACATCTGGCCCTACAACTGGAGCTGGGTCCGTCCCGATCACCTGCTGGAGGACGTGGGCGCAGCCATCGACCGGACCCGCGACTATCTGGAGCAGCACAAGGCGCTGGCAGATGAACTGGGAATGCCGGTAGTCGCGGAGGAATTCGGCTTTCCGCGCGACGGTTTCCGGGCGGCGATGGATGCTTCGACCCAGGCTCGCGACCAATACTATGCGTATGTCTTTTCCCAGGTCGGCAAGCGGCTCGACGGCGTCAATTTCTGGGCCTGGAGCGGCTTTGCCCGTCCTCCGCACGAAGAATGGCAGTCGGGCGATCCCTATACCGGTGACCCTTCTCAGGAAGCCCAGGGCCTGAACGGCGTCTATGACTGCGACAGCACGCTCGATGTCATCGCTGCGGCGGTGGAACGGATCCGTACCGGGAAGAAATCAGAAGGAATCCTCTATGGCCATCAGGACGACCTGGTCTACGGCCATACCTGGGTGGTGACCGACGTGGCTGGCGATCCGCTGGAACGCTCCGACGTGAAAGATGTCGCCGGGAAGTATCCGGCCGTCGTGGGTTTCGATCTGGGAGGCATCGAAATGGGGAACGCCTGCAACCTTGACGGCGTGCCCTTCGACCTGATGCGCCGCGCCGCACTGAAACAGATCGAGCGCGGCGGCATCGTCACTTTTTCCTGGCATCCGCGCAACCCGTTCACGGGCGGAGATGCCTGGGACATCTCGTCGGACAAAGTGGTGAAGTCCGTCCTGCCGGGCGGGGAGAAGGAAGCGGAATTCGCACTGTGGCTGCAGCGTGCCGGCGATTTCCTTGCCAGCCTGGAAGGCGCGCCGATCATCCTGCG
>JAEETO010000122.1 GCA_016290385.1 Bacteroidales bacterium
GAACTCCGCGGCGACCGCGGCAAGATCGCCTCCATCGAATACATCGACCAGCACCCCATCGGCAAGAGCACCCGCTCCAATCCCGTCACCTACCTGAAGGTGTACGACGACATCCGCAAGCTTTTCGCCGACCAGCCCTACGCCCGGATGAACGGCTACGGGCACTCCCACTTCTCGTTCAACATCGACGGCGGTCGCTGCCCCGAGTGCCTGGGCGAGGGCGTGATCCACATCCCCATGCAGTTCATGGCCGACGTGGAGATGGTATGCGAAGCCTGTGGTGGCAAGCGTTTCCAGAGCGACATCCTGGAGGTGAAATACCAGGGCAAGGATATCAGCGACGTGCTCGACATGCGTGTGGAGGAGGCCATCGCTTTCTTCGGCGCCCAGAGCGAGCCGCTGGCCCGGCGCATCGCCGAACGCCTGCAGCCGCTGGTAGACGTGGGCCTCTCCTATATCCAGCTGGGGCAGAGCAGCAGCTCGCTCAGCGGCGGCGAAAGCCAGCGCATCAAGCTGGCTTCGTTCCTAAGCCGGGACTTTGAATCCAAGGGATCGATCCTCTTCATCTTCGACGAGCCTACCACCGGCCTGCACTTCCACGACATCGAGAAGCTGCTGGCCGCGTTCAATGCGCTGGTCGACCGGGGGCATTCCATCGTCGTGGTGGAGCACAATCTCGACGTGATCCGCGCGGCCGACTGGGTGATCGACCTGGGTCCCGATGCGGGCGAGGCGGGCGGTCAGGTGGTTTTCGAGGGTACACCCGAAGACCTGGCGCACGCCGGCACCTTCACTGGCGCTGCCCTGCGCGAAGACCTTGAAAAAGAGAAATAAAACATACATACCTATGAAAGTCACGATTAAAGAAGCAACGACACGGAAAGAGCGCAAGCAGTTCGTCCATTATCCCAACGAATTGTACAAGGACAATCCCTACTATGTCCCCACGCTGGAAAAAGGCGACATGGACGCGCTGGACCCGGAAAAGAATCATGCCTTTGCTTTTTGCGAGGGCAAGTACTGGCTCGCATACGATGCGGACGGCCGCATCGTCGGCCGCATCGCCGGCATCATCAACCGGCAGTACAACGAAAAGACCGGCGTCGATTACGCCCGTTTCGGCTTCATGGATTTCGTGGACGACAACGATGTGGTGGACGCCCTTTTCGACACGGCCGAGGCCTGGGCGCGTGAGAAAGGCATGAAGGTGATGAACGGTCCGCTGGGTTTCCTTGAGTTCGATGCCTCCGGTGTGCTGGTGATGGGATTCGACGAGCTACCCACTGCCTACGGCAAATACAATTTCCCGTACTACGAGCCGCAGTTGCTGCGGCGGGGATACCGCAAGGATACGGACTGGGTGGAATACAGCGTGGAGATGCCGGACAACATCGTGGAGTGGTTCTCCCGCCCGGCCAAGCTGATCTCGCAGCGCTACCACCTGCACCAGGCCACGATCGACACAAAGAAACAGATGGTCGACTATTTCCCGCAGTGCATCCCGGTGCTCAACGAAACGTACCGCAATCTCCATGGTTTTTCCGAGCTGACGAAGGAGCAGGTCGACGACCTCATCGCCCAGTTCGTGCCGAACCTCAACACGGACTTTGTCTCTATCATCCTGAACGAGAAAGACGAGGCGGTGGCTTTCGGCATCGCCATGCCTTCCCTCTCGAAAGCCATGCAGAAATGTCACGGCAAGTTGTTCCCCTTCGGATGGTATCACATCCTTCATGCGATCCGGCACAACGACACGCTCGACCTGCTGTTGATCGGCATCAAGGAGGAGTATCAGGGCAAGGGTCTCAACGCCATGATTTTCGACAAGGTGGCCCCGGCCGTCAAGAAGTATGGCATCAAGTATCTGGAGACGACGCGTGAGCTTGAGGAGAACAACAGTGTCCAGAACATGTGGAACCGTTTCGTCACCCGTCTGCACAAACGGGCAAGATGTTATATCAAAGAATTATGAAAAGGCTGATCGCTGTGCTGGTCGCTCTGCTGGCGCTGTTGCCGGCTGGGGCGCAGGAGCTGCGGCATAACGCCCAGTATCCGGACGATCCTGCTTTCGTGCCCGTGGCGGACAGCCTCAAGGGGTTGATCCTCACCGGGGAATTCAACGATTCGAAGATCTATCCCGCTACGCGGCGCGAATGGAAAGTGTACGTGCCGGTGCAATACGATGGCACGACGCCCGCCTGCCTGCTGGTGGGCCTGGACGGCATCCTGTTCAACGCCACCACGGTGATGGACAACCTCATCGCCAGCGGCGAGATGCCCGTGACCATCGGCGTGTTCGTCCAGCCTGGCGTATCGTACGATGCCGACGGCAATGTGCTGCGCTACAACCGCAGCAACGAATTCGACCGCACGGACGGCACTTTCGCCCGCTTTCTCGAAACCGAAATCCTTCCCATGGTCGAGTGCCTGGTCACGCCGGACGGACGGACGGTCAAACTTTCCCATAATCCCGACGACCGGGCCATCACGGGCGCCAGCAGCAGCGGCATCTGCGCCTTCACGGCGGCTTGGGAGCGCCCCGACCTTTTCCATCGCGTCTATAGTTCCGTGGGAACCTACGTGGCCATGCGGGGCGGCAACGACTACCCGGCCTGGATCCGCAAATGCGAGCCCAAACCGCTGCGCATTTTCCTGCAGGACGGCATGAAAGACGCCTGGAATCCGCTCTTCGGCGAGTGGTGGGAACAGAACCTGCTGATGGAATCGGCGCTCGATTTCGCCGGCTACGAGGAGATTGCGCACTGGGACCGCGGCGGCCACAGCATCTGGCACGGAACCCGCATGTTCCCGGACGCCATGCGCTGGCTCTGGAAGGGCTGGCCGGCACCGGTGAAGGCGGGCGAATCGCGCAACGACATGCTGCAGTCCTTGCTGGGCACGGGTTCCGAACGCGAAGCCGGCTGGCAGGAGCTCGCATCCAGGGATCTTCCCCAAGCCGTCCGCAAGCGGCTGGAGCATCCCGTTACCACCCTGCTGTATCCTTCCGGCAAGCTGGAGGTCTCGGCAGAGCCGCATTCCAACTGGCTGCTGTGCGCCCTGGTGGGCCCCGACGGCAAACGCACGGCTACCGAAGAGTTCTACTGGCTGCACAACCCTGACAACGAGACGGCGGGCAACGGCCCTGACGGAGCCATCGCCCGCGACCTGGCTTTCGACACGCTGGGCAATCTCTTTGTCGCCACCGCTTTCGGCGTGCAGGTCTGCGACCAGAACGGCCGCGTGCGCGCCATCCTCACCCTCCCCTCCCGCCGCATCGACACACTGTGCTTCACCGGCCACACGCTGTATGTGCGCAGCGGCGAACGTTATTTTGTCCGCACGCTGAAACATACGGCCTGGAATCCGGAAGACGGCTTCATTACACCTCCTTCACAAGGACAAGGATAGACTATGGATTATTTGGATATATTGGTAGATGCCCTTCGGGCAGCCGTGCTCATCACCGGCATGGTCGTGATGATGATGATGATGATCGAAAGCCTGAACATCTCGTCGGGCGGCCGTTTCTTCAGCCGGCTCCAGGGATCGAAATTCGGGCAGATCGTGGTGTCGGCGCTACTGGGCTGGATTCCCGGCTGCATCGGCGGCTTTGCCTCGGTGTCGCTCTTTTCTCACGGAATGATCAGTTTCGGCGCGCTGGTGGCGATGTTGATCGCCACCTCGGGCGACGAAGCGTTTGTCATGCTGACGCTGTTCCCGGGCAAGGCGCTCTGGATTTCACTGCTGATTTTGGCCATCGGTATCGTCACGGGCGTACTAATCGACTATGTGGGCCCGAGATTGGGCCTGAAGCCGTACGCGCTGAAGACCTGTGACGAGATGCAGATTCACGAGGAGGACAAGCATGAGCATAAACACGAACACCCTTCCGAGAAAAAAGCTTCCGGGGAGAAAGCCGGCGGTGAAGGCCGGAAATGGCATTTTACCTGGCGGCGGGCCGTGCTGCTCGTCGGCACCGGACTGTATATCGCCGCGCTGGCCACCGGCATGCTCGAGCATGAGCACGAGGGCGGCTCGGGCGACGACCATGGCTTCAACCTGCTCAGTGAGGACTGGATGAACATGCTCTTCGCGGCGGTCAGCCTCATCATGCTGGGCGTGGTGGCCTTCGGCTCCGACCATTTCGTGGAAGAACATCTGTGGCATCATGTCATCGCCCGTCACGCACTGAAGATCTTTGCATGGACCTTCGGCGTGCTGATCGTCCTGGGTTTCATCACCGAAGTATGGGACATCAGCAACTGGATCAGTGCCAACGTCCCGCTGATGATCGTACTGGCCACACTCATCGGCATCATCCCCGAGTCGGGCCCGCACTTGATCTTCGTCACGCTCTTCGCCGCGGGCGTCATTCCGGCGCCTGTGCTGATTGCCAGCTGTATCTCACAGGACGGTCACGCCTCCCTCCCCCTCCTGGCCGAATCGAAAGGCGCCTTCTTACGCGCGAAGGCCATCAATTGCGTCGTCGCCTTGATCGTGGGTTTTGCCACCTGGTTTCTAGCTGGAGCGTAACTCGTTGTTACACAGTATATTATATAAAATCACCCCACTTTCACGAAGTGGGGTGATTTTTTGTATTATATTGATATTCAGCAGAATATCCTCCAGCCGATTAGCGCAGCTTCTTGAAGCCGTAGACGGCGCGGGCGCCGAGCTGCTCCTCGATGCGGATCAGCTGGTTGTACTTCGCCATGCGGTCGGTACGCGAGAGCGAACCGGTCTTGATCTGGCCGCTGTTGGTGGCCACGGCGATGTCGGCGATGGTGGTGTCTTCGGTCTCGCCGGAACGGTGGCTCGTGACGGTGGTGTAGCCGTGACGGTGGGCCATCTCGATGGCGTCGAGGGTCTCGGAGAGCGAGCCGATCTGGTTCACTTTGATGAGGATGGAGTTGGCGGCACCCATC
>JAEETO010000123.1 GCA_016290385.1 Bacteroidales bacterium
CATGTCGTCCATGAACGGCGTCCAGATGGGCTTGCGCTTGTCGATGCGCCCGGGGTTGGCAGGGCTGGCAGGATTGGCGCCGACGGCGTCGCAGACGTCGCTGAAGAAGACTTTCATCCGTAGCAGCAGGTCCAGTGATGCCTCCGGAGCATCATACTTCGTTTCGATGACCGCGAGCTTCGTCGCGGCAGGGAGGAACACCCGCGTCCTGCGGGCGATGGCTTTCTCACGGGGCGATACCAGCAGGACTACCGCGGAGTCCTTCAGGTGGTTAGACGTGTAGATGAAACGGCCATGGCAGTAGTTTCTGTAGTCGCAGACGGTGGCGCCTGCCAGGCCGGTCTCCACGACCTTTCCTTCGAAGTTGTGGGCCACGGGCATGCCCCAGCTGCCGTGCAGGACGACATAGTTCTTCACGCCGGCGAAGTCCGCCGCCGAGAGGGGAGTGCCGTCGTTGCGGCACATCGAGACCGGACGCTCGGGCTCATCCTGGTACTTGTCCAGGTCCAGGCCGGGCTGGAACACCCGGGCGAGGAGGGAGAACCAGGCGACGGAGGTGCCAGTGCTGACGAAACCGTCGCTGATGTTGTGGACGGGGAAGAGGAAGGCATTCTCAGACCCGGCCTTCTCGAAGAGCTTCAGTACGCCGTTGCGCTCGCCGCCCGAGAAGTTGATTGCCGCGGTCTTCTCCGGGTTGGCTTTCAGGCAGCGCCGGGCTGCGAAGACGATGTCGTTGTTGTGGCCGCCCTTGCTCAGGAGCAGGACCTTGGCTGTGGAGAGGGACGCGTCGCTGAAGGAGTTCAGCGAGTAGGGTGAGACGGCCGTGGCCACGCCGCCGCAGGCGCCGTAGAGCAGCGCCGCGAAGCGGGCAGCGGATTCGGAGCCGCCGGAGCCGGTGGCAATGAGGGGTACCGTGGGGTTGGAGAGGAGGAAGCGGCGGAGCCGCGAAAGGTCGGCAGCCATGACCTGGTCGAGGATGCCGGAGTCGGAATGGATGTTTTCGTTCATACTAGAATATACCAGCATGGACGAAATATATTTCACCAACGGCTAGACTTTTTCCAAAAGGTCCGTGAAGACCATGGCGTCGTCTGGCAGCCGGTAGGAGAGGGTGCCGCTGTCACGCAGCTCCATCAGCAGGCGTCCCATGATGTTGGGGCCGACCCATGTCTTTCCGTCAGCGCTCAGCTTGGCGCTCCATGCGTCGGCCTGACGTTGAGGGTTGGGCTGCTGCTCCACGATGAACAGACCTCGCGAGCGCTCAAGTTCCTGCCGGAAGGCCTCGCTCTGGGCGTATTTCTGCACCAGGCAGAACTTCATCGCGTCGATGAAGATCCGTCCCCAGTCCTCGCGCATGACGCCGACCTTCTCCTGGTGCTTGGCGTTCATCTTGATGTGCTGGCCTTTCAAGGCATAGATGCTGCTGCGGGACTCCGCATTGGTGAACTTCATCACCTGAAAGATCTTCTCCGTGCAGTCGAACGGCACGCCGTTCACAACCATCGGCGTCGTGGCAAAGTTGCCTAGGAGGCCCCATTCGCCGTCCGTGCTACAGAAGGCGGCGACCTTGTCGGCCGGGTACTCCTGGATGCCGTACCACTCGGGGTAGTAAGCCCTGATGTAATCTACCAGATGCATGTTAAAACTCCCGGATAATCTGCTGTGAACCTTCAATGAGCTGATGGCCCTTCGGGTCCAGATCGACCTTCTCGATGCGGACGATGCGCACCTTGGCGTCGTCCAGCACCGCGAAGTTCTTCTCCGCCTCGGGCTTCTGCCAGTTGTAGGGCCATTCGATCAGGTCCACGTCGAGACTGGCGAGGAACTCCGACGCCGCCTTCTCGCCGGCGACCGTCGCCTTGGCCGTCATCTTCGCGACGGGGCCGATGGCGCCCGTCAGGCGGTTGGCCAGGTACTTCCGGAAGGGGATGCCTTCAGCCTTTGCCTCGCTGGGGACCGTCTCTCCGAGTTTGGCTTCCACGCGCCGCACGATGGACGCTGCCACTGGGACGCCCTTGAGGAGGGACAGGCAGTTGTCGTCCGTGCGGTCAGGGATGCTGACGGTGTAGACATAGAACTCCTTGTTTTCCGGGCGGTGCTTGTTGAACGCATAGTGGGCTGCCGTCCCGTATTTCTCCGTGACGTAGACGCCCCATCCAAACTTCACCTTGCCGTCGCCCTCCAGGGCGTGGCCTAGGCTGAAGCTGTCGAAGATGCCCGCTGATGTGCCGTGATATGCTTCCATAGGCTTAAACCGCTAAAAATTCATATTAATAATCCAGTCATATACTGGCCGCACAGAGATATGCAAACCATCCTGATCAATTTCATCGTAATCGTGGTCTGTAAGTAGGAGCAAGTTCTTGCAGCCCGTCACCCTGGATGCCAACGCCAGGCCGTTCTTCTCGCGCTTTTCGGTCTTCTCCGAGGATATGTCATACGACACCTGGATTGCCTGCAGCACCTTATTGTCCTTGCACACCACGAAGTCGCACTCACCGTAGCGCTCATTCAGGTAGTACACGTCCAACCCCTCCATCTTGCAACGACGCATCAGGTGCACCAGCACGATGGTCTCCAGCCGGTGTCCCAGGTTCTCGCCCGCAAAGGCGTTCTCGCGCTCGCTCATCATCGCCACATCCACAGCGTACACCTTCTCCTGCACCGACCGCACCCGGCTCTTCTGCGAATACTTTTGCACCCCGATCAGCATATACGCCTCCAGCAGGTAGGTCACGTAGTTGCGGGCCGTATGCTCCGACTTGAAGTGGAACAGTTCCGCAAGATCCTTGATCACCACAATCGCGGGCGACACGTTCAGCAGATGGTGCGCCATCTTCTCGAATGCCGCCTTATAGGCTATCTTGTAGCGCTGTTCGATGTCACGCTTCAGGATGTTGTCTACCAGCGTGCTAACGTACGAGCGCCCATCCTCCATCCACATCAGTTCCGGAAAACCGCCCTGCTTCAGATACTCGTCGAAGGCAGCCCTGCGGAACGCCTCCGCCTTCGTGGTCTTGCGCGCCAGGTCCACCTCCTTCATCTTGCAGAACTCCACATATGAGAATGGGTACAGCGCAATCTCCTTGTTTCTGCCCGTAAGGTGTGTGGCCAGCTCGCCGCTCAGCAGTTTCGCGTTCGAACCCGTGATCACCACCTTCATCTTTTTCCTCAGCATACGGTTCACAAACAGATGCCACCCCTCCACATTCTGTATCTCATCCAGGAACAGGCAATCAAAGTCACCGTAGATCTTATACAGCACCTCCAGCACGTCATTCAACTGGTCCGAACCCATGCCCTCCAGACGCTCATCGTCGAAGTCCGCATACGCATACTTCAGTCCCGCCTCCTGCAAAGCTTGATAGCACATGGTCGATTTGCCGCTTCGCCTGACACCTATCACACACTGCGCCTGCGTACTCTTCAGGTCCACCAGTTTCTCCTCCTTACGGTGGCAAAGCACCTCCTCCGACCTGGCATCCAGCTCTTCCTGCTGCTCAGTAAGCACATACTCCAACACCTTCTTGTCTATTACCCTGATTCCCTTTTTCTTCTTCATCTTTGCGGATAATTATATAGTTATCACGTTTGATGCAAAGATACGAAATAATGATTATAACGCACTATTTTACTATTTTTTAATTTTTGAAACGCATTATTTTACCGTTTTCTCCCCGGATAAAATGCAATGTTTCACTCCTGCCCCCTTTATCACGGCCACGGGCGACGGCTCGGTCACGATCCTGACCAGGTCCTGCTTGTTGGCCATCACCTCGTCGATGTCGTATAGGTATTACATCGGTCCGAAGGCTGTTTTATTTTTCTTTTGATAGTTTTGAATATGCCTTACGACATCATTTACGTCGTCAAGGATACTGCCCTCATAGGGGGAATGCGAATATACCCTTATTGACCCTTCCCGAGTGCTTCTCCAGATTTCATGATTGCCAAATTGCAGCAAAGGCCTTCGCCAGTCTTTAAGAATACATTTTTCTTTCAAGGAATATGCAAATTCAGTCAAATCCTTTGCACCAAGGATTTCATTCTCCTCGTAAAACGGCAGTACCTTTTCGGGCTGGCCGAAAAGCGCCTCTTCAGAAACGACAGAAAATACATCCTCCTGCCTACCATTCTTCTTTACCCAGATGTTTCCAATCTTCTGGTATAACGAAAGGACATTGAACCTCTTTCTGAAAACTATGTTTTCACCCACCTCCAGCAGGAGGGTTTCTCCAATGCCAAGTAGTTCCGAAGTATCTGCTGCTTCCCTCAGACTATAGCATCCGTATTCTTTGCGCATTCTCAGCAGGACAGTACGCAGGTCCTGCTGCGGAAACTGCTCGCACCACATATTGACATACTTCTGGAAACTCCCGTCCCTTATCATGAGACGAGCTTCGGATTCTTCGCAAATATGGATTCTTTTCATTTCAGGTATGGTTGGTATCGGTTCAAGATCCTAGCAGAAATTGACCTATGGACAGCCTTCGGGGAATAATGACAAGAGCCATGTCAAGAACCCGGACGACTCGAAAGCGAGAGCGATAGCGAGGTCAGCCATTTTTGATAACGCGGCCCTGAGGTGCCCTGCGAACAGGGAATGCCCCCATGGCATGTAACACAAGCGAACCGGCCTGCCATGCGGCATATCAACCCGGCTGGCGGCCGCGATAACGAGTTATTTTTCGCCCGGACGATTGGGCAGTAGATTGACGACCGTCCGCCGCATTCGGCGGCATTCAGTCGCATTACTAGTGAGGCCGTGCAACTCCCCTCGGGCTGTCCATATTCGGACCTTCGGCCCCTGATACTGGGGCCTGGGTCCTGGCCAATACTGTCAAAGATCTTTCGGAGGCGGGCAAGCGCTATCGCGCGCTTGCCACGGCATTCACCCTTTCATACACATCCCTCAGGTT
>JAEETO010000003.1 GCA_016290385.1 Bacteroidales bacterium
GGGCCAGCCGGGCGGCGCGACGGGCTTCCTTGCGGGCCTGGCGTTCCGCTTTGCGGAGGGCGCGCTTCTCGGCGCGGGTCAGCTTTTCGCTGCGCACGACGGTTTCCGGCGACGCGATATCGACGGTTTCGGCCGGCTTTTCGCGGTCGATGACAGGCTGCTGGTTGTTTTCGACGATAGGCTTGGAGACCTCAACGACGGTGGTGTCGAGATTCCGGGTCAAGCCCGGAATGACGGTCGTGTCGGGCATGACAGTAGTAGTGTCCGTCATGACACCGATGGTATCGACAATTGATCGTACACCAACGCTGTCGACCACAGGTTGTACAACTTCCTCATCGTCATGCCTGGCTACCCCGATTTTTCCGTCATTCCGGGTACCTATTTCGTCATTCCGGGCACCTATTTCGTCATTCCGGGCTTGACCCGGAATCTCCAGGGCGGCGATGGAGTCCAAAGCTGCGGCGCGGGCCAGCGAGTCGCGCTCGCGCTCACGGCGCTGCAGCTCGGCCAGCTTGCGCGCATTGATCTGCTCGAAGAGCTCGTACATGTACCCGTCGAAGAACTTGTTCGTCTGCCGATAGAGCGGCTTTTTCAGATCCACGTACTTCGAGCGCTCCGACACCCGCATCTGACGGTCCGTGATGGAATCACGCCGGGATGGACGCTCGGCGGCACGCCACTCGAAACCCTTGAGCCGCTGCTTCGACATTTCCAACTCACCCACCGGATAGGCGTCGCTCTTGATCGACTCCATGTACAGCAGCCGCTGCGCCGTGCCGTCTTTCAGCGCGGCAGTCATCGATTTGGCCTCCTTGAGGTTGATGGTCGTGACCACGTCTTCGTCCACCATATAGAAAATAGCCGTCACGCCGCCCAGCGCATCGAAACGATAGATCTTGTTGTCGCGGAACCAGCCCAGCATCTCCGTGCTCTTGATCTGGTTGTAGTGGACGCTGTCCTGTTCGGAGATGATCCAGGCATCGGTGATCATGCTGCCACGGTCGAAATTGCCGTTGCGGAAGAGCAGCTGCATGTCTTCGGCGGTGAGCTGGTTACGGACCTCGTTCCAGAGGATGGGGCGCCCGAAGAGCCGGGCGATGGAGTCGAGTTCACAGAAAACCATGGAGTCGCATGCGGCCTGGACGTCACTGCGGTACATCTTCACATTGTGCCAGGCATGCACGTATCGTATCGGCGTCGTATCCAGCACCACGGTATCCTCCATCGCCATGACAGCGGTGCTGTCAGGCATGACGCCGATAGAATCGACCATCGGCTGTACACCAACGCTGTCAACGATTGGTCGCACACCGATGCTGTCAACAATCGGCTGAGGACCATCGTCCTCGTCATTCCGGGCTTGACCCGGAATCTTAGGCAGCTTCGCGAGCGAATCCAATCTTGCCAGCGAATCCCTTTCCGCCTGTTGCTGTTGCTCCACCCATTCCGGCGGAAGCTTGCCCACGGCACGCAACTTCGCGATGCGCTCCTGCTCCCGCTGCTCGCCTTCCTCAGCCCGTTTCTTCGACAACGCATCGAACAGCATGTCATCGAGCCGCTGCGCCGCTTCCTTGACCTCCTTGTCGGGAATGTCGCAACGCGGCACCGTGTACACGAAGAACGAGTCGGCCCGCGCAAAGAGCGTATCGACCACATGGTCCTCATTCTCACCGTAATAGATAATGGCCGGATCGCCCGTCAGCAGGCCCCGCTGCGAAAGCGAGTCCGTGGCCGGCAGATATTGCATGTGATCGCCCAGATAGACGCTCTTGTTGGTCGTGTCCAGCACCTGGGCGTTGCGCAGAAGGTCGACGGCGCCGTCCATCTGATGATAATATACTTCGTCGGCCCAGGCATCGTAGGAAGGGTCGAACATGAAGACATGGTTGGTGAAATAGACCAGCCGCGTCGGGCGGTCGTACCAGCCGGCGTCGGCCCGGAGGAAACCGTCGTCGCGCCACAGGTAGGTATTGCGGCCGAAATGCGCACGCTCCGTCTCGTTGAAATAGCGCAGCTGGTTGGTCTTGATCTCGATCGAGTCCATGTAGAGCTCCACCTGGTCCTCGAATGAGAAGAGCCCCTCCTTGCCGTCGTAGGTGCCTTTGCGGCTCTCGATCACGTTGCCGTCCTTGTCTTTCATCGACCCGCCGTACTCGAATACGGCCACGCTGTCCTTGGTGTTGTAGGACAGGCGTTCTGTGCGCAGCGTGTTGCCATCCTTGTCGAAAAGCTCCACCAGCGTGCCGCGGAACAGGGCCCGGCTTTCATCGATCCAGTAGATCATCTCCTCGCTCTTGAGCATGGTCTTGTCCTGGATGATCTGCACGTTGCCGAAGGCTTCGATGTAGCGGCTGTCCACGTTCCACGACGCGGAGTCGCACAGAAGATAAGTGTCGTTGTGGAGGAAACGGGCATGCCCCTTCACCAGGCGGTACTGGGTGCCGTACTGCTCATACTGCTCGGCCCGTTCGGCCTCAAGCAGGCGGAAGACGCTGTCTTGCGAAGCGGTCTGGCTGAAAAGCGGCGCGCTGCCGCCCAAAATGAGCAGCAGCACCGCCAGCAGCATCCGTCGTCCCGCCTTCATGCGTTATTTCACCCAGCCTTTCCGTTCAAAATCGCAGCCCTGGAACATCGGATCGATGACGATGTAGGTACTCTTCTGTTTCTCGATGATGAAGTCCTCGATGGCTTTCATCGCATTCTTGTTGTTGACCTCGTCGATCAGGGTGCTGTAATCGTCCTGGTAGTTGGCCGTATGGGCCGGAAGGATTTTCTCCAGATAAAGAATCTTGTAGATGGTATTGCCGTTACGGCCTTCGTTGTCGAGCGACTCGAAAGGCTCGGAGATGTCGCCCTCCTTCATGTTGCGCAGGACGTTGTAGTCGTTGGGCTTGAGCTGGTCTTTCTCGAAATACGAAGAACCGGTGTACTCGTCGGCCATCAGGCCGCCGTTGGTGGCGCTGTGGCGCTCCTCGGAGAACATGCGGGCGGCGTCGAAGAATGACAACGTGTCGCCGAGCACGAGGTTGCGGATGCTGTCGAGCTTGTGAAAGGCGCGCTCCCGGTCCTCGGAGGTGTACTGGGGCTTGATGAGGATGTGACGGGCGTTGAACTTGTCGCCGTCGCGCTCGATGAGCTGGATGATATGGAATCCGTCGGGGGTCTCGACGACCTGCGACACCTGCCCCACCTTGAGCGACATGGCGGCATCGGAGAAGGCGGGCCAGAACACGGAACGCGAGGCCATGCCCAGTTCACCGCCCTTGTTCATGCTGCCGGGATCCTGCGAATAGAGGCGGGCCAGCGTCGAGAACTTCTCGCCATTGACGACGCGTTCGCGCAGGCCCACGAGGCGCTCCTTCACAGCCAGTTCCGCCGCTTCTCGGTCGGGATACAGGCCGATCTGGCGGATCCGGTACTTGGTGCTGACCATCGGCAGGTCTTCCACCGGAGTCTCCTCGCAATATTTCTTGATGTCGCGAGGCGTAAGTTTCGGGGTATTGGAGGCCACGTTGCGCTGCATCTCCTGGATGAGCGACTGGTCGGACATCACGGACCGCCACTCCTGGCGCAGCTTGTACAGGGGCTTGCCGAAATATTCCTCCATCTTCTGCTCGCCGCCCAGGGTCGTCATGACTTCGTTCATGCGCTGGTCGAGCATGGCCGACACCTGCGCATCGTTGACCGTCAGGGAGTCGAACTTGGCCTGGGTCAGGAAAAGTTTGGAAACGAGGAAATTTTCGAGGATTTCGCAGCGGGCGGTCTTGTCGACCACCAGGCCGCGGGCACGCATCATCTGTGCTTCCGATTCGATGTCCGAGAGCATCACGATGTCGTTGCCGATCAGGGCCACCGACTTGTCGATCACGCCGTCGTATTTCTGGGCGGCTGCCGGCGCCAGGCTCAGGATCAGGACCGTCACGGCCCAAACTATCTTATTCATCATTGCTTTTTTTCTCACGGGTGAAAGGTAGAGCAACTCTCGCGCCAAACCCTAGCGCGTAGAGTAGTTCGGAGCTTCGCGCGTGATCGTCACGTCGTGCGGATGGCTTTCCACCATGCCGGCAGCTGTGATTTTCACGAACTTGGCTTCGCGCAGCGCGGCCAGGTCGGGCGCGCCGCAATAACCCATGCCGGCGCGCAGGCCGCCCACCAGCTGGTAGATCACCTCGGCGAGCGTTCCCTTGTACGGCACCTGGGCCACGATGCCCTCGGGCACGAGTTTCTTGATGTCTTCTTCCATGTCCTGGAAGTAGCGGTCCTTCGAGCCTTTCTGCATGGCTTCGAGCGAACCCATGCCGCGGTAGGACTTGAACTTGCGGCCGTTGAGGATGATGGCCTCGCCGGGGGCTTCCTCCACGCCGGCGAAGAGCGAACCGGCCATGATGGTGCTGGCGCCGGCCGCCAGGGCCTTGACGATATCGCCCGAGTAGCGGATGCCGCCGTCGGCAATCACCGGGATGCCGCTGCCCTTGAGGGCTTCGGATGTGTTCATAACGGCGGTCAACTGCGGCACGCCGATACCGGCGATGATGCGGGTGGTGCAGATGGAACCGGGGCCGATGCCCACTTTCACGGCGTCCACGCCGCATTCTTTTAGGGCGAGGGCCGCTTCGGCGGTGGCGATGTTGCCGGCCACGATCTGCAGGTCGGGGAAGGCGGCGCGGATCTTCTTGATGGTCTTGAGCACGCCCAGGCTGTGGCCGTGTGCCGTGTCGAGCACGACGGCATCGACCTGTGCACTCATCAGGCACTCCACGTCTTCGAGGCTGTGGGAATTGATGCCTACGGCGGCGGCGACGCGGAGACGGCCGAGGCTGTCTTTGCTGGCCTTCGGGTTGTCCTTGAGCTTGATGATGTCGCGATAGGTGATCAGGCCGGCCAGGCGTCCGTCGGCATCGACCACGGGGAGTTTCTCTATGCGGTGCTTACGCAGCACTTCCGTGGCTTCGGGGATCGTGGTAGAAGGTCCGACGGTGATCAGGTGCTCGCTGGTCATCACGTTCTTGATCGGGGTTTCGGGCTGCTCCTGAAAACGGAGGTCGCGGTTGGTGACGATGCCGATCAGGTGCCGGCCTGCGTCGACCACCGGGATGCCGCCAATGTGGTTCTGCGCCATCAGCCGCAGGGCGTCGCCCACGGTCGCATTGACGTCGATGGTCACCGGGTCGTAGATCATGCCGTTCTCGGCGCGTTTGACCTTGCGCACATGCTCCATCTGCATCTCGATCGGCATGTTCTTGTGGATCACGCCCATACCGCCCTCGCGGGCGATGGCGATGGCCAGGTTGGCATCGGTCACGGTATCCATGGCGGCCGAGACGATCGGCACCTGGAGCGGGATTTCGCGGGTAAAGCGGGTCTGGATGTCCACTTCACGGGGAAGGACTTCGGAACGGGCAGGAATGAGCAGCACGTCGTCGTACGTCAGTCCCTCCATGATGATCTTGTCGGTATTCATAAGGCGCAGAAACAGGTATATTTTGGCAAATATACGAATTATTCTGTCAACTTGAACAGTTCCGCCCTACTCGTATGTGACGGTCCAGCCGGCCGGGCAGATGGCGCCCCAGGTAGAATACCAGTTAACAGCATTCTGGATCGAAGTGTTCAGAATGATTACTCCATTGGACGCGACGCCATCGCACCAACCGCTCTCACCACTCTTTTGAAACACGTTGGCAATCCAGTTTGTTCCGAGCATCTTAATGTGGTTCAACTTACTGCAGCCAAAAAACATTCGCTGGTAGGCTCCGGTGACAAGCTTCGTAGCTGTGAGGTCAGGCGCGTACTCCAGGGATGTGCAGTTGTAGAACATGTTGCGGTAGCAGGTATTGCCCAAGTTCGTGGCCGGCAGGAACTGAGGACCACGCACCAATTCGGTGCAACTGTCGAACATCGACTTATATTCATCGGTACTGAGAGACTTCATCGGCAGCACAAGGTCGTATGCATCGATAAGACCCGTTTGCGCTTTGAAGAAATCTACAAACGTGTCTCCAGTTACCGTCTCGCCGTGCGTGGGATAATCGTCACCGACCATGAGCGAGGCAAAGTTCCCGCCCACTTTGAACCGACCTCCTGTGGCAGAGAACGCACCGGTAACTTTCCATGTCTTTTTCGATGTCTTACTGCCGGCCTTGAAACTGACCTTCTGACCCGCAGTAAGAGGTATGGGTAAATTCTGGGTGTAAGAAGTCCATATCCCGTCATCAATCTTATATTGGAGTCCTTCGTAGTTCAGTTTGACGGTGCAATTATCAACGGCTTCGACCCAGAAGTGATTGTCAGGGACGATATAAGGCTCAACGTTTTGGAAGGAAACGCTCGCCTTGTAACAATGTTCGTTATAGACCCAGATGGTCGTGGCACTTTGGACCTCAGTAGTCTTAAAGTAACAGTAGAAAGTACGCACTTTCCCGTTTGTGGGCAGGTTCGCATATTCATTCCAGGTCAGTGTCCTGATGAAGTGAAAAGCGTCTGTATCTTTGAATTCAGCTTGGTCCGTAGCAATCGAAGGCCCAGAAACGACAGGCATATCCATATTCTTTGAGACGTCTGGACTGATGGTCATGGCCTCAGGCTCAACGATGAATTCCAACGGGAACATGGATTCCGGCAATTCCGAATTAATGGTTACCGCCAGGGTAACGGGCGTTCCTTCGACAGTAAAAACAGGGTCTGTACAAGTAAGCGTCAGCGGTATCTTGTTTTCGTAGGATTTCCAGCCCTTGTTGAAATACTCATTATAGACCCAGATGGTCGTGGCGTTAACGTCTCTGTTGGACTTAAAATAGCAGTGGAATGTTCGCTGCCCGTCGTCGTTCACATCAAGGCTCAAAAACTCATCCCATGTGAGTGTCCTGAGAAAGTAGAAAGCCGGGGTATCTTTAAAAGCTGATTCTGTCGTGGCTATCGAACGCCCGGAAACGACAGGCATATTGATATCTCTCCCTGTGTCCGGTGTCAGTGTCCGGGCCTCAGGCTCGACGATGAATTCCAGCGGGAACATGGATTCCGGCAGTTCTTTAGGAATGTTTATACCTACGTCAATGGAAGTATTCGTGGTAAGTGGAACAGGATCGGTGCATGTGACCGTCAGGGGCTGCTTGTTCTGCAGCGTGATTTCCACCTCCCGGTACAGGCGCAGGTCCTGGGGGTTGCCGGGGTTGTGGCCGGTAATCTTGATCTTCTGGGTCTTGGTCACGTCCAGCGGTTCAACTGTGTTGAAACGAATGGTTCTGATTCCTTCCACACCGCCCACCGTGGCCGCCTCGGGAAAAAAGAAACCTCTTGTAGGAACACGGTTTTCGTTGTCGTCATAGAGGATGAGTATGTCGTCGGAACCGTCAGTCATGGGCTCCAATTCCACCCTCACGGCAACGGTGCTAGTATTAGGCACGTCCGAATTCACGCTGTTGAAAAAACGTGCATACAATTCATAGTAGCCTTCTTCCGCCGGACCACTGTAGGTCCTGGTCATGAAGGGCTCCACCACGAGGCGGGTTGTGCCGTTGGAGATGTCGGAAAGATGACGCATGGAAACATCGGCCGATATGTCTTCCGCGCCCGAAGAATTGACGGCTGCATCAGGGGTGAGAACGCCTTCGGAGGATATTCTGTGCACCTGGATGTTATAGTAGAAATTCCTGTAAATGGGGTAGTACTTGTAGACAGTCTGGGTGCCTTCTGCCTTGGACTCCATCAGGTCGATGCGATAGTAGTACCAATTGTCGTCGTCTTCAAATTTACCGCATACTATGATGAACGTGGGGCCGATCTTGTCTGTAGGAACGCCGCGCTCATAGATGTAGAAGCCGCGCTCGGTGTCGTTCGGGTCGTAAAGGACGACTCGGCCTTCGCTGGTGGAAGGATCCTCGAACTCGGAAGCGGGAGGCACAAAGTCGTTCAGTGCGACGCCGGCCGGCATGTTGCCGAGGTAGTTGATGCTCTCTTCCAGCTGTTCGAAGCTGCTTTTTTCATAACCGCTGAGCCGATAGCCGGAGGGCGGATTGAAATCAAAACGTTGCTCCGCAACTGGCTCGTTGCTACGGTACGGCACCACGGATCCCCTTTCAGGATAGAAAATCACAGCGTAGCTATGCAGCAGGAAATTGTCTGAGGCGTTGGTCACATGGATCTTGGCGAAGTTCCTGATGAGCGGGATGTACTGGAAAAAACCCTGGGTTTCATCGTCCGGAACATAGCACCCGTCCTGCTTCATCGGCTTCTGGGTGTTGGGGTCGATCTTGGCCTTGATGTGCGGCACGTACAGTTTTTGCCAATAGGCCTGCTTGTTGTTGTAGGACAGCAGTCCCGGAAGGTTCTGGTAGGAGTAGGAACCGGTGATCAGCTGGTTCTCGTCCACGTTGCCCAGGATATGGATGGTGCGACCGAAGTCGGATATTTCCAGCTGGACCTTGAATCGATACAGCGTGGTGTGCCTGTCTCCTCCGGAAAGGGGATAGTATTCCTGTGGAATTTCATAATCCGGAATGCTATCCAACAGTGTAGCCTTCCTTATGTATTTAATGCTCTGGCTGCTGCCGCAGACGACCAGGTATATCTTGTCCGGGTCCAGGTAAGGCGTGCCGGTGATGTTGCCGTCGCCGTCTTCCAGCGACTTGGTGGCAGGAAGCACGGGAATGTCTGGCACGGAGAAGGTGATGGTCACGGGAGCGCCTTCGAGAGAGCCATCCACAGCCGAGCCACCCTGCTCAAGCTCAGCCATGCAGGACACCGTCATGAGGAGTGCGATAAAGTATACGATCAACTTTCTCATGGCTCTCTGTCTCCCCATACGAATTCCGTGCGCGGATTCCACTGCTCGTCGCCCCAGTACCAGGCGTCATAGACGCAGCGGAGGTACGCCATGTCGGCCGTACTACTTGTCACTGTGCCATTTGTTCTATTTACGTTCACGACACCGTTGGCAGACCAATACACTCCACTGAACATCGATTCAAAAACGCCTTTAGCCGAGAGTTGGGCGATAAATTTTATTTCGCTCTTGGTCGGGATGCGCCACCTACCGCCCGGGAAGCCGTCTTCCTGATACCCGGCACAGCGCCATTTTGCCTGATTCGCGGTGATTGTTCCGAATTCAGTACCGCCCAGCTTGGTGGAAATTCTGTAAGCGGGAGCGAGCATGTTCTCCGTGCGGTCGGAATTTTCTGTGGGGCGATAATACATCAGTGGTCTGATCTCTCCTGTCAAGGCCAAATCTGTATTCACATCTCCGTTCACAACCCACGCGGAAGAGAAGTTGGACGCGCCACCAGTCCGGTCCGGAAGGACTGCATCCCCGGCATCAGTGCCGTCGTTCACGAAACTGTACCCCAGCACAGGCACGGTCGTGTCGTAGCCGTCGATGCGGGGGTCGCCGATCACGAATTCGGAATTACTGGGAAGCACTGTCACGTTGATCCTGAATATGTCGCGACCGCCGCCCGTATACCATACGGTACGCCACTGATATTCACGCTTGTTATTGTCCGTGGAAAGTTTGTAATAGGGCTCCGAATTATTTCCTGTCCTGATGAAGCGCCCGTTGTCTATATAGACGTAGCCCCAGGGCTTGTTTAGCCAGGGCTTTTCAGAAGAAATGGGATAAAATGGTGTACCGTTGTTGTCGCTGGTGGCCCTGATCTCGCTGTCGGAATTCGGACAGGATTCGATATAGATACCCGGATACTGGATGATGGTGATATGCTTCAGGTATTCGCTGTAGGGGTATACACCTTCAGTAAGGTCGTCGTGGACAATGTCAAACTCGATGGTGTAGGGAGAATAATCGAAGCCGTCCTCTGTGTATTTGTTCTGGAGGGTGTGGTTGAACTCGATAGTGGTGGATGTATTGGTAATCCACTCGGACGGTTCGTATGCAGGATCACCGTTCGGATCCTGATCTTGGCCGGTGTAGTCCAGATAATACGTTCCCGTGGACGTGTCTTTCCGCACCCATGCGTGGTACTTGGTGTTGTATTGATCGACCACCTCGCTTTCGTTTTCCTCCGTGATTACGCCGTAATACGGCCGGGTCGCCTTCTGTGAGCCATCGACTATCATGACGTCGTGGCTCGAAAGGAAAGGAATGCTCAGCGTAGTTAAATTGTTGAGCTCTTTCGGATTCGTGTCTACGGAAAGGTAACGCGCCTTGCTGATGACGGCATACTTGTCAATGGGAACGCTCTTGTTCTGCCAGTCCAGGATATAGCAAGTGGGTTGGATGATGGCCTGGCCCTCGTCCGTCTCCGAGCCCAGGATGGACACATCAATCTTGAGGTGGTACCAGTTGTTCCTTTCCAGGCTGGTGACGGGCAGGATGACCTTATAGTAGTACTTGCGCCTGTCGTAGGTATAGCCGTTGGCCTCCGTGCGGCGCCAGTCCATCTCCAGTTTGAGATACGGCTGCTTCTGGGGCTGGCTGTAATCCGGCCGGCCGGTAGACCACGCGACAGGATAGGAATACATCGGATAGGTATTGTAGTAAACCTTCTCCTCCGATCCAGAACCAACCGTAGTCGGGCTCAGGTATTCCACGCCGTTGTCCCTGACAAAGGGGCGCTTGCTTTCTTCGGCGTCATAGGAGAAAAACTCAGGGCTTGTGTTTTCGGAACCGTTTATAGTTCCAAGCTTTACGTTCTTGGCCCCGTCCACCAGGTAGATGCGCATGGTGTGCAGGACCGGCGTCCATACCTCGGCCGGGACGTCGGGGTCGTTGACATGTTTCAGCGTCACTTGCTCTTCAACAGAGATGGCCGTGGTCATCTTGGCGGCAAAACGACTTACATTTATGGTTCCGCTCACGCTGATATCCGAGGACTCGTTATAGGTAACCACGGTTTTTCCGTCCATCAGGAAGCTGTCCTGAATGTAGTCGTTTTCAGATTCGGCAAAGTCGGTAATGATAGGGATGGCGGCCAGTTCCGAAAGGGATGTACCGTCCAGGGCGCCGCCGGGGGCCAGTTCACCGGGATAATTGACGACGGCATAGACCGTAGCGCGCATATTGTTCGCTGCCGTAAAGATCTCCCGGGCTTTGACCCGTGTGATCACCAGGTTGAAAGTGGCCTCCCACCTCCCTTCGGTATAGTTGACCGGATCTTCCTCGGGGTCCACCCGATGGTGATAGACGGCATCGGCGTCACTGGCAGGGGCGTCTCCGGGATAGAAGAAGAAGTCGACGGACTTGATGAGATTCTCGTTGAACCGTGTCTCACCGTCTGCCGGTTCCGATTTGGTAAGGGCGGGATCTTCGCACCGGACGGTAAGCATCAGGCCGGAGTCGGCGATTTCAAGGCCGGGTTCGGTGAAACATCCTGCCATAAGGAGCAGGGGAAAAAGGATCAGAATATGGAACCACTTACTCATCTCCGTTCCAATTCTTTTTGAGGAGGATCCTGTAATAGTCGATGGACTCGGAATCCAGGTCTATCCATCGCTCATTGTCGCCTATCTCGACGCAGAAATGGAGGTCAATGTAATTGCCTTCCAGTTCCGCATCCGTATGGGCGCCGGGATTGCAGGAGATTACGAATTCTATCTTGCAGTCCTCCGTCCTGCCGTCTTCCGGATGCTGGTAATTCGGGTAAATGACCTGCTCCATGGGCGAGACATTGAAGATCCCGTCGACCTTGGTGTGTCCCTGGAGGGCGCCTGCAACAGGCACCACGTGCAGTTTCTGGCCCACCGGCGTGGCGATAAGGATATCGCCCTTGATGACATTGGGCTGACCGTCCAGTGTGTGCCAGAACTCAATGTCGTAGTATCCGCCCGGTTTCTGTATCTTGTTGTATGTGGCCGGTTCGGTCTCAGGAATGGTGAAACGACGCACTACATTCACTATACTGGTACTGGTGGTGTAGTCCATATCGTATGTGCTCTTGTCCCAGGGAAGGACCACGATCTTGAATTGCAGGGTCTTTGTGGCCTCAGCAAAGTAGGCATAGAGTATCCAGGAGTGGTTGCGGGTGAGCACATTATCAGACGGCATGTAGAATGTGACGGTCTGGTCCTCATCCCCGGCATTGTAAAGGATGGTGCCGGAAATACACTTGTCGGTTTCCCGAATGTAGATGGGACCGATCTGGGAGGATGTGCCAATGGCCGCATCGAGGCGGCTTTCGTATTCCCGGGCTGTTTCCAGCTCGTGACCGGAGCAGCGGAACAGCAGCGAGTCCGGATGCGCGGAGATGCTCAAGTCGCTGTTCTGTATAAGAGGTAAGATACCTTCTTCGGTTTCTTCTCCGGCAATTACTGTCGAGAGGGGGGTGTATCCGACAATTTCAAAAGGATTATCGGTTGCACCATATTTGTGGTCGGTGAATAGCTTTTCAGACGCGGCAATCTGGCAGTCATGCCCCGCGGCCGTCCCACCGAACGTTATGCTTTTGACCAAGCAGGCCGGGTTGCTCGCAACGGCGGGATCCGTGTCCGTGGCCGGAGTTCCCTGTTGGCAGAAGACGAAACGGATCTTGGATACGGCCCGGGTAAGGGTTACCTCGGAGACGTTGAGGACCGGATAGCCCCCGGCGACGGGAGCTGCTTTGCGCACCCCGGACATGGGAAGCCCGGCGTCGGGAACGGACATGGTAAGGGGGGTAGGGCCGAAAGCGGAACCGGTGATGACTGCGGCTTCGAGTTCAGCACGCACGGTCCCTTCCCCAAGGGAGGCATGGCCTGTCGATGCCGCATTGGCCAGGGCATATACGTCAACCCTGGCTTCGCTCTGACTCAGGAGGGCGAACATCTCCCGGCTCAGGGGCATTCCAAAACGGGTGATGGTGGAATGGGGAAGACCGGTGCTCGCAAGATCAGCGGCGTTAAAGCCTTTGTAACCGACAAGCTGTCCGTCGCTGGCTCCTCCGCTGATAAATACCCACAGTTGTAGAGAATTGATGTTTTTCTCGCTGCTCAGGGCTCCTACCCTGCCCGTTTCGGCTTTGGTGGCCAGGATGTCGGGGATGTAGATACTGACCGACAACTCCGCAAGTTCCTCCTCTTCCGGATGATGACAGGAGATGACAGGCAATGCTGCCAGAAGCATCACCGTCATGCCTATGATATGTATCATCCTTTTCATTTTCCTGTCCGTCAGTATGAAAGTTTGATTCCTCCGGGTTCAACCTGAATCCAGTCCATTTCTACGGTTACACCAATTTCCAACTGCGGGTCCCGAAGGTCGGGGACGGTGTTGTAGGCGTTGCCCAGTTTGAGCACTTTTACATAGACCGTGGTCTTACAATCGCGGGAGAACACGCTGTCGATAATTTCTCCATCAGGATTAGAGCCTTCCGAAGGCTTGAGTTCCCCGGCCAGGTAGAACTTGCATCCGGGCGGCACAGTGCCTTGCTGGCACTGGAAGGCAGACGAGGTGTTGTTCTGGAATTCCAGCGCAAAATGTACGGACTCGTCACTGGCTGTGGGAAGCACCAGCACCTGGGCATACTGCGACGTGTTGCCGAGGGTGATGCCACTCACAGTATTGTCATATATAAACTGAAACTCGTCCAGGTCCGATGAAATGGGAGTGAAACTGTAGTCCACCTCCCTCTGCTCCCCGATGATGATGCCGGTCAGGGGGCATCCTGCCACCGCTGCAGTAGATGCATCCAGCGCTAAGAAGTGGAACTCCACAAGCCCGACGCCATATTGCATCTGGTCCACGATAGCGGCAGATCGGGTTGCAGAGGTAACGGAAAAACCCTCCGTATAATGGGAAAGAATGTTGCCCCACGTGTAGTTCTGGGGATTATATTGTTGCGCGATATCGTCGGCCGAAGATGTCTTGATAGCGCTGTTGGCATAGTACCACAGGCTGGGTGGATAGCAGTACAGGGGCGTTGGTATGAGTGAGATGTTCACCCCGTTGAGGAGCTTTACGAACCTGTGTCCGTTCCACCACATTCCTACCGCTCCTTCCGGAATACCGTAGGTGGAAGGAAAGCCATTCGCCGCGGTGCGGGCTGTCTGAAGCGGGGTAAGGCGCTCCATAATGGCGTTGATGGCATCCGGATTAGTGCCACTGTATAGGGAAAGTGCTCCGAGGATGTTCTGTTCGAAACGGTAAAGGGTCTGGTACGAACAGGCGGAAATCTCATTCTCGGTAGTGAAAACATCCAGGAAGGCCAGGATATCCGCATCGTTCGACGCCTGGAGGGCTTCGACCACGCCATTGAGTGCCGCGATCAGGTTGTCAGCAGTCTGGCCGACGGCGCTTGCATCGGCCGTCTCAAGAATGGTTTCCAGGTTGAAGCTGATGTCTCCCGACATTTGCGGATTATCCAGTCCGGAAGGCGTCAAGACACCGTTTTTATGCTTCCCCTCCACGGTAGATACGGAACCGTTGTCCACCGCTTTTCCATATGCGAGCACCCGGTTCATGAATCGGGGAAGGATGGCTATGTTATACAGATGAGCGTTGTTGTTGGCCACGAGACCGGTTTTTCCGATCGCGGAATTCTGGATAACCACATTGCGGTCTCCCCACCTGGCGTTGCCGCCCGCTACAGGATTCGCCGACTCCGTCTTGAAAGGAATCACATATACCTGTTCGATCCCCCGGAAACCGGATCCGTCCTGGGTGATGACGGAACTCATCTTGGTGGCCGGCCCCTCTGAAACATCCCCCGGCGACCTAAGCGACAGAGCCAGAGAGATGGCATTATACGAGTCCTCGGTCCCCTCCCATTCCAGCGGGCGCACACACCCGCTGGAAAGAAGGGCCGAAAGAGCCAACAGTATGAATGCCAATCTGACGTTCATGGAATGGGCCAGATGCTAAAGTCCGATGTTATAAGTATAGCCGGTGTGCCATTTGAGGTCAACAGAGAGACCGAGCGACATCTGGGTACTGGAAAGGTTCGGTACGGTGACGTAAGCGTTCTTCAGGGACTCCTCTCCAAGCGTGAAGGTTGCGGAGGTCACGAAGTTCTGAATAAATACACGGTTGATCTTTTTGGAGTGGCCGGCGACTTTTCCGCTGGGCACAGCCTCACTGTCGATGCCGTACACGGGAGGAATAGCGTATTTGCCGTCATCAGGCCACACCGGCAGATTGAGAACGGATGCGCTGGTAGCCGTAGCGACGGGAAGTTCTGCAATTAGGTAGAAGATGCCGTCCTTGGGTACAATGTTGTCCTTGCCCCAGAAAGGATCGCCTTCGTTCTTGAACTCAAGAGCGACCCTGACCGAGGACTGAGCGTCATCACCAAGTGTCTTATTGTAATTGTCGAGGACCAGCGTGTAATTCTCGCTGCCGGTCGGCGTGGGGATGGTGCTGCTTGCGATGGCGTCATCGTAAACCACATACGTAAACTCGCTGCCTGTCGTGACCTTGGGGAGGAACTGCCAGTCCACAGATTTGCACTGGCCACCGACGAGGACGCCGGTGAATGTAAGGTGATGGTTGTCGGTTGGGATAAGGTTATCGTTGGCGTCGCCGGTCCTGGCAGACTTGTTATCCTTGAAGTTAGCCAGTCCGGAAGCAATGGCGATCTTAGATTCCAGCAGGGCCACGCCATAGTTGATGTTGTTGCGCACCGCTATGCCACGGGTGTTGGACTGAACCCTGGAATTTATCTGCCAGCTATTGGCCGTCCATTTGTTGCCGGATGAGGTGTCGTCGTCCCAGGGATTAACGCCGTTGGGGTAATCGGCAGTGGTGACATCCTTGTTTGTGGTGCGTATAGGGGAATTAACGTAGTATGCGAGTTCAGCAGGGTAGAGGTAATTGTTGGGATTGAACTCATTACCGGGGTTTGCAAGAGCCTGGTTAGGATCCAAATACTCAAACTTTCCGGTGGTAGCAACATAATTTAACTGGGCTGCACCTTCAGGAATAAGGAATTGGGTATGAGGGAAACCGGCAACGTCGGTCACGCCGGAGAACTTGGCGTCCCAGGCAGCTGCATCAGCAATACCCGTCGAGGCACTATTGGCGATGACATTTGCTTTGATGCTGCTGAGGCCCTGATACTCCATCGCATCTGTGAAGTAGCGCCCCTTGCGCTGCATGATCTCGTCAGCGAGACGGCAGGCGTTAGCTTCTAAATTACTGGTAGGATTTGCGCCTTGAACCGTCTTGACGACATCGATGAGGGAAGTCATCATACTCTTGACCGCAGCCGAAGATCCGGCACGGTACTCACCGCTCTCAATCGCGGTGAAGGTTGAATAGGCAGCACCGAGGATTTCCTCGAGACCGGACAAGCTCGGGCGCAACGTAGGATCGTCATATTTGGCACCAAGGTCTTTCCAGGAAAGGGCGGGAAGGCCTGTATACTGGGTCTTGGGATCAGCGGGATCTCCCGGAGCGGTATATGTCTCCGAGGCGGGCATGTCAGGGATACTGGAGGATATGATACGGTTGAGAATGAAAACCAACAGGTCTCCGGTATGCTTGTAATTGGTCTCATTCTCGAGCCTCTGAATGAGGTCGAAATGCGAGGCGGAAGGTGTCGAGGAAACATTGTAGCTCATCCTGCCGGTAGCGCTGCCAGGGGTGGCGTTGATAGCCTTGCCATAGAAGAGAATAGCATCCACGTCAACGGGGACGTTAAGCTGGACGATACGATTGGAGCTTGCGGTTGCGTTGGTTCCGGCGTTGATAGAGCCGTTGGAAAAAAGTGTGCCAAGCTCAAAGTCGCGATCTGTGGCTAAATCGGATTTGAGAATGAAAGGCTCAACGGAAAAGTCAGTTTTGCTCATGCCGGTCTTGAAAGCCATGACATGGGCATTGTCAATACCGAGAAAGTTATTTGCCCTCTGCACATTGGTGGATGTCATCTTGGTCTGCGGAGAACCTGTATTGACACTCAGGACGAACTGGGTGGTCACCTCTTTGGTCTCGGGGTTGAAATTGGGATTCACTTCGATGGACTCCGTGCAGGACACGGCCCCAAAAAGCAAGATGAATCCCAACAGGGGAATAAATGATTTTGTTCTCATGATAGTGTGAGTTTTAAATGATTAATTGTTGTTTGTATAATATAAATATTGTTTTTGTTTTGTCATAATTCGGTATTATAACCCATTCCTTGCTGCCAGTTCAACTGCACGCTCACGCCCACCACGGTCGAATCATTGGCGGGTTCGGGCGGTTCGGGCGGTTCGGGCGGGAAGTCAGGGCCGCCGGGGTCGGGGTTATAGGGTTTGTGTTCGGGCGTACCCGTGAAACTGCCGTTGGCGGTGAGCCAGCCTTTGACGATCAGCAGATGGCCTGCCTGCAGGGGCTTGCCGATATAGATTTCGTTGCGGGTGACCGTGTTGTCCGGCATGGTCACATAGAGGTAGATGGTCCAGATTTTCGGATAGGTTCCGATGACTTCATCGCTCACGTTCGGGCTGGGGAAGCCTACGCCGCAGACCATGAGCGGAACTTTTTTCCAGCGGGTCCAGAAGGCGTCGTACACCCAGGTTTCCGTTTCAGAGGAAACATCCTGGTCGCTGCCCATGAAAGGCATGATATCGATTTCGTCGGTTCCGATGAGAGTCTTGTTGTCGAAAGCAAACGCGCTGTCGAGGATCTTGAAGGAGTCGGCAAATCCGCCATAATCGGCACGGATGCTCTTCACGTCGCAGGAGTCGCGATTGATGATCAGGGCGGCGGCGGCATTGACCATCTGGAACTCTACATCGTAGTGCTGGTCTTCCCTGTCGCGCACCGTCAGGCGCTTGCGGGCGCTGAAAAAAGCGGTAGGCTGCGTGGGAAGTTGTTCTTTCTTTTTCTGGACCAGCCTGAGAATGTCGAAATTGCCCTCCGCTCCTTCCAGCGTGACGTCGGGCACGGCCGACACGTTGGCGGAACCGGCCATGCGGTAGTCGGAGGCAGCAAGCCGGATCTCGAATTCACGCTGGCCTGCATCCATGATTTCATGCTGCTCATGCGTCATCTTGCCGCGCCTGCGCTGGTCGTAGAAGTACATATCTACTTCATGGACGGAGCTCACGAAGACATGTTCCAGATATTTTTCAAGGGCTGCCCGGACGGGCCGGTCGTGTTCCGTGCCGATTTTATCGTCCATCTCCTGTTCCTTGTTGCTCTTTAGGTTGAGCGAACAGGTCAGCGTGATCTCTTCCGGGCAGTCATCGATCTTTTCGTCGATGAGGCCGCAGCCCGGCAGGGACGTCATGACCATCAGGTCTAGCGAGAATATCGTCAACAACTGCCTCAATTTCATCGCTCCTCCCCCTTTTCTTTCTTGTTGAATGTATAGACGATGTTCACGCCGATCTTCGGCAGGAGCGCGACGCCGCTGCGCGGGCCGATCTGCCGGCCGCAACTGGGGCATTCATAGGCCATGTCGCTGTACCAGCCGGCGGAAAGGCCCAGTTCGGCCTCGATCCGCCAGTGACGGCTGAGCGGATAAGCGTAGCCATAGAACAAGCCGGCGCCCAGCAGGTCGCCCTGCACGCGCTGGTCGTTCAGGACCGGATAGAGGTTGAACGGAAGCTTGAGGGCCCCCAGGTTGTAGTGGATGTACAGCAGGTCCGCCCCGAAATAGTGACCTTGGCTGACAGCCTTGGGATAGTAACGGAATTCCGGGACCAGAGCTAGGTGGCGCCACTTGCTCAGGTTGGACGGGGTGTTATCCCAGATGAGGAAACGGTCCCAGGACTTGAAACCGAAGATGCCGCCGATGCTGGCATGACGGCCCAAGGCGATTTCCATCGAAAGGTTCATTGCCCCGATGGCATCGTAAGCGATGTTGTTGCGCAGGGCAAAGGCGGCCGCAGGGTTATTGTTGCGATAGACCGGTTTCGTCTCCTGCTGGGGAAGGGTCATCAGGGAGTCGGCCAACACGCGCTCGGCCCGGGCTGCAGGAGTATCCTGCGCAAAGGAATAGGTTGCGGCGAAAGGGTTGAAGAAAAAGCCTATGATCGTCACAAATATTACCTTGCGGAACAGCGTCGGTGCTATGTCGGGCAGCCAGTTCATTCCTTTCTTCCAAGGGCTAATACCTCATATTCTTACAAATGTACTAAAAAAGTGCGACTTTTCCACATTTTATGAACCTAAGTTTATGAAAAATAAACCCCCTGATCGTTTTTGGAACGATCTTTACAGAATTTGTAATAATTTTGACAGTTTCGAAACGGAAAGTTTCGGTACTGGTGCGAGTTACAGCCAGCGGCGGAGCTCTTCGATGTGTTCGAGCGGGGTGGCCCAGCTGGTGGCAAAACGGACGGCGGTGTGGTCAGGGTCGACGCGGTCCCACAGGTCGTAGGCGACGTGTTCGGCGAGGGGCTTTAGTTTCTTGTTTTCCAGCACGACGAACTGCTGATTCGTAGGAGAGTCGATGAAGAAGGTGCAGCCCTTTTCTTTCAGCATGGCTTTCAACCGCATGGCCATATCGATGGCGTGGCGGCTGATCTGAAAGTAGAGATCGTCGGTGAAAAGGGTGTCGAACTGGATACCGAGCAGGCGCCCCTTGGCCATCATGGCGCCGTGCTGCTTGGTGATGGTATAAAAATGTCTGGGCGCGTTGGCGCGGGGAAAGACTACCGCTTCGCCGCAGAAGCAGCCTACCTTCGTGCCGCCGATGTAGAACACGTCGCATAGGCGCGCGAGTTCGGGCAGCGTCAGGTCGCAAGCCGGGCTGGCGAGGCCGTAGCCCAGCCGGGCGCCGTCGATGAACAGCGGCAGCTTGTAGCTGTGGGCGATACCGGCGATTTCTTCGAGCTCCTGCTTCGTGTAGATCGTGCCGTATTCCGTGGGGAAAGAGATATAGACCATCCCGGGGAAGACCATGTGCTCGTAGTTCGGGTCGGTGGTGGCAGCCTCCAGGTATTCGCGCAGTTCCGTCGGATCGATCTTGCCCTGGTGGCCGGGGATGGTCAGCACCTTGTGGCCCGTGTATTCCACGGCGCCGGCCTCATGGACGCCGATATGGCCCGTCTCCGCAGAGACCACGCCTTCGTAGTCCTGCAGCATCGCCGCAATCACGGTCGAGTTGGTCTGCGTGCCGCCCACCAGGAAGAATACTTCCGCCTCTGGTGCTTCGCACGCCGCGCGGATCTTCGCTTTCGCGCTCTCGCAGTAATGGTCCACGCCGTAGCCCGGCAATTGTTCCAGATTCGTGGCCATCAGGCGCTCCAGAATTTTCGGATGCGCCCCTTCGCTATAATCGCAAGTAAAAGATATCATTAGTTATTGCTTATTTCGTCACCCCGGACCCCGATCCGGGGTCTGAGATTCCGGGTCAAGCCCGGAATGACGGGAAGATCAAGCCCGGAATGACGGGAAGATCAAGCCCGGAATGACGGATTATTATTTCATGCCTGCAAGCATTTCGCGGACGGCGGCTTCGAGCTGCTTGTCTTCGCCGCGGAGGCGGGAGGCCGGGTCATTGTCGACGCGGACGTCAGGTTCGATTTGCAGGTTCTCCATGTAGCGCTGCTTTTCGGGAATCCAGCCGCCCACTTCGGGGATGCCGAAGACCATCTGCGGATGGATGAGCGTCTCCCACCACACGGCGGTCATCGTGCCAGGGACCGGCATGCCGATGAGCTTGCCCAGACCCAGCGTCTGGTAGGCGAAGGGGAAGCCCGACGCGTCAGAATAGCAGTCCTCGCACATCAGCACGCAGGAAGGCTTGTTCCATTTGTTGTAGGGCTCAGTGCCGATATACTGGCCACGCGGACGCCATTCCGCATAGGCCTTGCCGCCCAGGAGCGTGACCAGGTCGTCGTGGAGCCAGCCGCCGCCGTTGTGGCGGATGTCGACAATCAGCGCCTCGCAAGTGCGGTATTTGCCAAGGGCCTTGGAATACACTTCGCGGAAGGACGGCGAGTCCATGTCCTGCACGTGTACATAGCCCACGCGGCCGCCCGAAAGCCGCTCCACCATCTCCTCGCGCTGGCGTACCCAACGGCGGTAGAGCAGCGCGCTTTCGTTGGCCACTGGCTTGACGATCAGGTCTTCGTCCTTGCCGCCTTTGCGCACCGTCACCAGGATTTTCTTGCCTGCCTTCCCGGCCAGGAGCGGGAACCAGTTCTCGCCCGGAGCAATGGTGTGGCCGTCGATGGCCATGATCAGGTCGCCGGCTTTGATCTGGCTGTCGGCCAGATCCAGCACGCCGCCCGGAAGCACTTCTGCGATACGGAGGCCTTCGCCGGCGTAGGCGAGGTCGTAGATCACGCCGAGCCGGCCGAGCGTTTCACCGCCGGAAGGGCGGTAGCGGGCGCCCGTGTGCGAGCCGTTGAGTTCGCCCAGCATCTCGGACAGCATCTCCTGGAAGTCGAAATAGTTGTCGATATAGGGCAGGAACTGCGCGTAGTTCTCACGGTAGTATTCCCAGTCGGTGCCATGCAGGTTCGGATCGTAGAATTTCTCCTTCACCTGCTTCCACACGTGCGAGAACATGTATTCGCGCTCGGCCTTCGGCTTGAACTCGAATTCGCCGCTCAGATTGATCTGCTTGGTCTGGCCGCCGGCCAGCGTAACCTTGGTGATGCCGCGTCCCGTCAGGACGTAGATAACGCTGCCGTCGGACGAAGGGGTGATGCGGCCGCTGACGCCACGGGCCAGCACCTTCACGCTTCCTTCGCGCAGGTCTTTTTCGCAGAGGCCCATGCCGCTTTCTAGCGGTGTCACGTAATAGAGCTTACGGCCGTCTTTCGAGAGATAATGGTCTCCGTAAGGTGCGGAGGCGCTGGTCAGGCGCCGGACGCGGGCTTCACGCCCTTCGAGGGTCAGCTCCAGTTTCTTGGGCTTCTCCTGGGCCAGGGAATCTTTCTTCTCTTCTTTGGCCAGTTGCTTCTCGCTCTTGCCGCTGAGCAGTTTCTCGATCTCCTCGTCTTCCTTGTCCTGTGCGAACTTGCTCATCTCCTTGCCGTCGAAGAACATGATGTAGATGTCGCTGTGCGCGCCCCAGCTGCCATGGCTGCGGTAACCGTTCTTGTCGGTTTCCCAGGTCATGGCCTTGCCGCCGAGGGCCCAGCGGAAGCTGGCGTCGCCGTAGCCGCTCTCGGTCAAGTCGGTTATCTTGCCGGTAGAGACTTCGATCAGGGCGATGTCGACATTGTTCCAGCCGCCGTTGGCCATATATTCGGTCAGCAGGTATTCGCTGTCGGGGCTCCAGGCGAAGGACTGGTCGCCGTCGCGGTACGAGTAGTTGGCGCCTTTGAGCAGGGACTTGACGGCGCCGCCTTTCGTGGGACGGACCACGAGTTCCGTGCGGTCGCGCAGGTAGGCCACCCATTTGCCGTCGGGCGAGACTTCCGGCTGGAAGCTGGTGACGCCGGGTTCGGAGAAGAATTCCTCCTTCGTCTTGACGGCGTAGGTGAAGAGTTTGTCGTTCTTTTCGGTCAGGACGGTGCGCCAGATGCCCCAGCAGCCGTTCCTTTCAGCGGCATAATAGAGTTCGCGGCCATCCTTCGAGAAGCTGACGCCGCGCTCCTGTTCGGGGGTGTTGGTGATGCGGCGAGTCGTGCTGTAGTCCGTGGCCGTCACGAAGACGTCACCACGGTAAACGAAGGCTATCTCCTTCCCGTCAGGCGAGACGGCCATCGCCGTGATGCCACTGTTGAAATTGAGCTTCACCATGTCGCGTTCGTTCTCGTCGCGTACGACGGTGATCTCGAGCTTGCGGGGCTGCTGGCCCTCCTTCAGGGTATACAGGTCGCCGTTCTGGGAATAGGCCAAGGTGCCGTTGTTCGCTACGGAGACATAGCGCACGGGGTCCTTCTCGTAGCGGGTCAGCTGCGTGGCTTTGGCCGGGTTGCTGACGCTGCTGCGGAAGAGGTTGATGGTCTTGCCACCCTGCTCGCTCAGGTAGTAGAACGTGTCGCCGTCGGCGGCCCAGACGGGCTGTCGGTTCTCGCATTCCTGCCGGGTAAGCTGCGTGAAATTGCCGTCCTTGCACAGCCAGATGTCGCGGGTGACGGAAGAAGTATGGTGCTTGCGGAACGGGTCTTCGTAGCCTTTGTAGTCTTCATAGAGAATGGCGCCGTCAGGCCGGACGCTCATCTCCGACATGGTGATCGAGCTCAGCAGGGCCGGGCGGTTCCTGGTCGGCTGATCGCCGTCGGGCGAGACGGCCCAGACCTGGGCGTCGCCCGGGAAGCCGTCGAACTGCACATCGGGTTGCAGGCTGGCCGTGAAGGCGATGCGCCCGTCAGGCAGCACGGCCTTCGGCGTCTCGTTGCCGGGATAGTTGGTAATGCGTTTCGGCTTGCCGCCTTCGGCCGGCATGAGGAAGATGTCCTTGCTTCCTTCACGGAAAGAGCTGAAGAACAGTTGTTTGCCGTCGGGCGTCCAGACGGGGTCGGAGTCGTAGGCGCTGTTGGTGGTCAGCTGCTGGGCCCGGCCGCCCGTCACGGGCACGACATAGATGTCGCCCTTGTACGAGAAAGCGATCTGGGTTCCGTCGGGAGAAATGGCGTTCTTGCGCAGCCAGCGCGCCGTCTCCTGCGCATTCAACGTCGGCGCCGTTGCGGCGCACATCATCAGCAGCATTCCCGCTGCCAAAAAAGCAAAGGAAATCGTCCTTTTCATGTTTATTCTGGTATTATTCGTTTCTTTCCGTTTGATTGTGGAAAGTTACGAATATTTTCCGGCTCTGCCAAGCCGCTCTTCCCTCAAAGTGTGACACGAAAAAAGGCCACCTGTTTCCAGATGGCCCTATCGGATGGCGGAAGATTGTGGCTCTATTCTTCAGTATTCCAGTCCTTCAGAATATAGCCTTTCACCCATTTTGGCCCCTCTTTTCGAGGAACTTTCTTTGCTTGATCCTCGCTGATTGTAATGCGGACGGATCTTTCACATACATTGATAACTATCTTATTCATACGAATTTAAAAATGTGCGAAATGTAAAGACCGTTGATTCAAGTAGCGCATCCGATTTATCAAAAAAAGCACCTATCTGGAAATAGGTGCTTAAAATAGTTATCAGTGAGTGTGAAATCTCACATCATTCGTATGATGCTGCGAAGTTACAACGTTTTTTTCAGACTCAAGCCGCAAAAAAGCAATTTATGTAGATTTTCTATTGCCACACCTGGCGATTCTCTTTTTGTTGCATCACCCCTCAGCGACACAGACGGGAAGGATCAACTGTCTGTGTCGCTGGAGGGAAATGAGCTGATGACGTTTGTCATCGTAGCGGTTAAGCGGAGCTTGTTGGGGTAGGTCCTGCTACGTTTTGGGGTAGGTCGAACGGAATGGTCGGGACCTATCCCTCAAATAAGCTTCGCAGAGCATCGGGCGGTGTAGGTGTCAACCCATTTGTTCGACCTACCCCAAAATACATCGACACCTATCCCGCCTGAGGGTTCCAAAAAAGAGGTTATCTCCCGCCAGGGCTGCGGCGAGATAAAGAAGGTCTCGCCGCGCCTCCAGCAAAAGAACCTAGCGGTCGATGAGTACAGTCCCTTCGCCGTAGTGCTTTCAACCTAAAACGCTACGGCGTCCCTCCCTAGCGACACAAGCCGCCAGCCCGCCAAAGTGTGACACGCGAAACGCTAAGGAATGCGCAACAACAAATCTTTCCGTGGAACGACCCCATGTAATGAGGGAGTCGTTCCACCGCCAAAGTGGCCACAGAGCTCAAAACTCAATCTGCGGTGTCACAGTTTGGCGGACAAGGGTAGAGGGACACGGAACGGACTACAGGAAATACCGCAGGCCGAAGAGGAGGGTGAGATACCCGGCCGAGCCGGGCATGAAGGAAATGACAGAGCTAGGCAGGATAAGGGAGGGCGCGCCGAAAAGGGAAGAGACGGGCGCGCCGGAGGTGGCGTAGCGGCAGTAGCCGGTGAGCTGGATGGTGTGGGTGCGGCCGGCGGCCTGGAAGAAGATGTCCTGGCTGAGGCGGGCCTCAATGGCATTCGTCCATGAAAGGGAGGCCGGCGACTGGTTGTCGACGACGCTGCCGCCATCATAGAGTACGGACAGTGTCGTAGCCAGATGGCCAAGGTATTCTCCCCGGAAAGAAAAGCCGCCGAGGACGCGGTCGCGGACGCTGCCGTCGCTGCGCGTATAGGACGCCAGCACCCAGGCACTATTGGCGAACGGCCGCTCGAGCCGTGCCGTGAGCGCATAGTGACTGTCAAGGACGTTGCGCGTGGAGATATAGAAGGGTCTGCGCCAGGACTGGCCGTAGATTCCTTCGAAGGTCAGCTTGAAGGCAAGCGGCAGCCGCATGTCGAAAGCGGCCAGATTCTTCCAGATAGTACCCTCGCCACGCCGTCCGTAGACCGCCGTACCGGCGCGCAGCACCAGCCTGCCGTCACCCATCATGTCGTAGTACATGCTCACGCGCGGAGAGAAAGCAAAGGGGATAGAAAAACGGACGCCCGCCAGCAAGGTGAGACGGCGTCCAAGACGGATGGCATCCTGCACATAGATGTCGCCATGCGTCGAGGTCGAATCGGCCAGCATGAAGTTCTGGTACGAGAACTGGACGCCGGCCAGCATCCGGTGCCGGCCCGTGACGTAGGTAAAATCGTCGGAAGCAAGAAGCTGACGGGAATCGCCGGTCTTATACCATCCTGCCTGAAATCGCATCGACAGTTGCTCGGCCAGCGAAGAGGTAAGGCCCGCCGCAATCCAGCTTTCACCAGTGCTGCCGATATAACCGTCAGACCCTATGGCCAGCCGGCCGCCGGAGAGATCGAGCCGGAAGCTTTCGTTCAGGCGCGCATCCAGCCGGGCGGCGCCAGAAAGTGCATCCATGCCGCTGCGGCCAGGCGTGGCACCATATTGCAGACCGCCGAAAAGCTGATAGTCCTGACTCCCGAGCGGAGTGGCTATGTTCAAGCCGCCAATTCCGTAATTACGAATTTCCTTCGCGGCCGGAGCATCCAGTGAACTGGAAGAAAAAAAGTCAGGCCATTCGCTGTGGCCATAGAAGCCATACGCCGAGCCGTGGAAACGGTTGCTGCCGACAGGCGCAATCCACTGCTGGGAAGCCCCGGCCAGCGGAGACTCCTGCCGCACGTCGAAAGCAACCGGCGTATAGATGCGCTGGCTGACCAGGTCGTAACCCAGCGGTGATACCGGCACCGCTCCCCCACCCAGCTCCGGACCGAGGCGCAGCGACGTAGCGGCCTCGTCGACATGGACATACGAAGTCTTCGCCTCCAGATCGGCGTCGACCACGGTGTTCTGCCCGGCATAGGTAAAGACATTGCGGGCGGTCAGCGGATCGTAGCCGAAGTAATGGATACGCAGCGTATAAGGTCCGCCCGGCAGCACGTCAACCAGCTGCCACCAGCCGCCGCGACCTGTCGTGGCGTAATACTGGGCATTGGTCTGCTGGTGGATGGCCACCACGGTCACGCCCTCGATGGGACCGTTTTCATCGGTAACACGGCCGCCGAGACTGGCCGTCCCGGTCTGCGCCGCCACTGGCAGCGTTGCCAGCAGAAAAAGTATGATGGTAAAGAATCGTCTGATCATGATATTGCAAAGATACACATTTTCGGCGGACCTTCGGCGGCGGACAAAAAACAAGGGCGGCCCGAAGGTCGCCCTGTGTGAGATTCCGGGTCAAGCCCGGAATGACGTGTGGTCGAGCCCGGAATGACGTGTGGTCAAGCCCGGAATGACGTGTGGTCGAGCCCAGAATGACGTGAAGTCAAGTCCGGCATGACGTCCCGCGCCAGATGGCGCTGGCGGAAGCCATTAGTTGAAATAGTACTTCAGACCGAAGAGGAGCTGCCAGCATTCCGTGGGGCTCTTGTAGACCTTGTTCCAGGTCTCGGTCGGATAGGCGCCGTCGACTTTGTTCATCGAGTAGACCGGGACACCGCCATCGACATGGTCGAGCTTCAGCACGGCATTGGAATAGGTGCCGTTGGAAGTGGTGTAGCAGGACCAGCGGGTCACACCCCAGTTGGAGTTGAACAGGTTGCCGATGTTGTCGATGGAGACGCTCAGCTGGAAGTTGTGTTTGGTCTTGCCGATCTTGAAGGCGAAGTCCTCGGCGATGCGGGCGTCGAAGCGGTGCGTCCAGGGAGCCGGTGCGGAGTAAGCCTCAGCATACTGGCCCTTGTGGTTGCTCAGATACTTGTCCTGCTCGAGGAATGCCCAGAAGGCATTCTTGTCGGCGTCGCTGACGAAGCGGAGCTCTTCTTTCGAAGCCGGGATGTACATCATGTCGGAGGCGATGCCGTCACCGTTCATGTCGTTGGAGTAGACATAGCTGTAGCTGCCGGCGGTGTAGCCGCTGTAGTAGAGGCTCAGGTGCAGGCCGTTGCCACCGAACACCTTGAAAGGAAGGAAGTAGCTGACGTTGGCGATCAACTTGTCAGGCACCACATACTGCGAGCACTGCAGGGTCGCACGGTTCGGGCCGTCCACCGTGTAAAGGTTGGTGTAGGCGCTGGTGGCGTTGGAACCCGGCATGCCGGAGATCTCCTTGTTGACGGTGTGCGTATAGGCCATCATCAGGTCGAGGTACTTGACCGGGGTGGCCTTCAGGGTCACGTTGGCGATCCAGCCATAGCCCTGGTTGGTGTTGGTCAGCACGTAGGCGGCATCTGCGCTGCCATACTTGTAGTCGCTCAGCGTACGGTAGTTGATGCGGTTGTCGTTGCCGGAGAAACGACCGCCCTTCGCGACAGCGGCGTCGTTGATGTTCCAGTCGACGAGACGGACACCGTGGATGGTCTTGTTGAAGATACCTTCAGCGGTGATGGAGAACGGGAAGGACGTCGGGAAGTTGTAGTCCACGGCGATGGAGCTCTTCCAGACCTGCGGCATCTTGAAGTTGCGGTCGACACCGTTGATGGTCTTCTGCATGTTGCCTTCCGAAGCGGAGATCGTACGTTTCAGACCGAGGGCGTCCTTGATCTTGTCGGTATCGGTCATCATCTTGCCACCGGCCATCAGTTTGTCGAGGGCGGCGGCCACTTCGTCGCTGTACACCACCTGGCCGTTCTTCAGCTGGCTGGAGTAAACAGCCTGGTTGAGGATCATACCGGAGTTGGTCGGCATGTTGGTGAAGAACACCAGCGGGAGACGGCCCTGGAACAGGCCGGTACCACCGCGGACGGTGAGGCTCTTGTCTCCCAGGACATCCCAGTTGAAGCCGACGCGCGGGTTCACCTGGACAGTGGTCTTCGGCCAGAGGCCCGTATCAACGGTGTTGGAACCCATCTTGTAGTTCAGGATGGCATTGTTGGTGATCAGGTCGGAGTTGTCGTAGATGATGGTATCGAAACGGACACCGTAGTTCAGCTTGAAGCGGTCGGTGACGTTCCAGTCATCCTGGGCATACACACCGAGCTGGTTGTAGTTGATCTGTGCGGTTTCCGGCGAGTTGTCATAAGCATAGTAGAGGCAGAAGCTCAACGGGCGGGAGCCGTTGAGGAAGTCGTCGACACTGGCGAAACGGTAGTAACCCGTACCGTTGCGGATGTAGGAGTTGTCCGCGAACATGTGCTCGTAGTTGATACCGGCGGTAATCTTGTGCGAACCGGCGTAGTAGGTGAAGTTGTCGGTCACGTTCCAGACCTTGTTGGTCACACCGTTCTTATAGGTGAACAGCTCATAACCGAACGAGGTGGCCGGCTTGAAGTTGCCGCTCGACAGATCCCAGTTGTCCATGATGTCGACGTGCGGGAAGATGTCGGAGTTCGAGCCGCGCTGGTCGTTGATGAACGAGTAGGTGGCGATCAGCTGGTTGGCAGCCTTCTCACCGAAACGGCTGTTGAGCTCGGCAGCGAACGAGGTCACGTTGTTCTGCTGGCTGTACATGTTGTTGGAGAACGGCTGGGCCTGGTCGCTGGCACGGTTGAAGCTCTTGTTACGGTACTTGTCATCGCAGGAGTTGCCGTTGGGGGCGTACCAGGTCAGGTTCTTCGTATGGTTGAAGCGGAAAGCAAGCTTGTGGTTCTGGTTGATGTTCCAGTCGATGCGGGCCAGGATCTTCATGTTCGAGGTGCCGCCCGGGAAGTTGTCGTAGGAACCCGGATTGTAACCGTAGTCATTGACCAGTTTTTTCTTCACGGCCTCCAACTGATCCTTGGAAATACCCTTGCCGATGCCGTTGGTCTTGATGGCCTGGCCCGGCTGGTCGTTCAACTCGAAGTTGGCGAAGAAGAAGAGCTTGTTCTTGACGATCGGACCGCCGAATGTGGCGCCGATGGTGCGGATGAGCTCAGGATCGCGGTCGCCGAGGTCTTCACCGGCGACCTTGTTGCCACGCAGCTTTTCGTTGTGATAGTAACCGTAAACCGTGCCCTTGAAGGTGTTGGTACCGGACTTCGTGATGGCGTTGATGCCGCCGCCCACGAAGTTGCTCTGGCGTACGTCGAACGGAGCAACCACGAGCTGTATCTCCTCGATGGCGTCGAGCGAGATCGGCGTACCGCCGCCCGGCAGGTTGGAGCTCAGACCGAAGTTGTTGTTGAAGTTCGCACCGTCAACGGTGAAGTTGGTGGAACGGCCGTCGCTGCCGGCGAAGCTCATGCCGTTGGCATACGGGGAGAGCTTGGTGATGGCGGCGATGCTGCGGCTGGAGTTCGGCAGCTCCATCATCTCGCGGTTGGAGACGTTGGTGGAGGCACCGGTCTTCTCCGTGCCGAATTTGGTGGCAGAAGCCACGACCACCACTTCCTGCAGGTTCTCTGCATTGTCTTCGAGAACCACGTCACGCGTCAGCGTTTCACTCAGCTTGAGGGTAATGTCCTGATAAACAACAGTCTTGTAACCCAGCAGCTGATATGTGACTTCATACGGGCCACCCGGGCGCATACCCTGGATGGTGTAACGGCCCTCGTTGTTGGAGAGGGCGAAATACTGGGTACCCGAAGGGGTGTGGACGGCGACGACAGCGACACCGGGAACGGCGCCCTGCACATCGGTGATCTTGCCGCTCAGGGAGGAAGTCGTCATCTGCGCGTTCAGCGAAAGGGAGACGAACAGCCCGAGAGCTGCGAGAACGAAAAGCTTAAATGCTTGTTTCATAGATATTTAGGTTGTTTTGTGGATTTTCTTTCCGGCGCAAAGGTAGAAAACCCCGACGGGATATGCAAGGAGTTTTAACAAAAAAGGGCGGCCCGAAAGCCGCCCTTGAGATGCCGGGTCAAGCCCGGCATGACGATTGTCACGTCACCCCGGGCTTGACCCGGGGTCTGGAATACTAGTCCGCCGGAGTGTGGCTGAAATAGAAGCCGCCGTTGACCTGCGGAGTACCCTTGTAGGTGCTCTTCGGGCCGATGACCGTCAGGATGTCACCCACCTTGAGGCCCTTGGCCGCGACGACACCCTTGCGGGCATCACCCGTGGCACCCCAACCCGGGTAGCAGCCATAGACATACAGGCGGTTGCCTTCGCTGTCCTTCAGGTAGATGTTGCCATAGGCTTCGTTGGCAATCTCATCGATGATGCCGGAGACCATGTAGTATTCGGTCTTGGAATCTTCCTTGCTGATGAATTCAGGGATGGTAACGGGATCCACCAGGTCCACGATCACTTCGATGTGTCCTTCGACCATCTGCGGGGAATCCTTGTAGGCGCCGCGTTTGCCCACGACAGTGACGATGTCACCCGGCTCAAATGAGGAGTCGAAATTGTCTGCCCGGTAGACCAGCGTCTCGCCAGACCAGTCGGAGATATAGAAGCTCTTGCCTTGTTTGTCGCTGGGATACAGGCGGGTAATAATACCGGTAAGGCGGTACTGCGTGTTGCCCACCGGTGCTGCGAGGAACTCTGCCACGGAGCACTCGATGATGGCGCCCTTCTGGGTGAGGGTCTGCTGGCAGGTGTAGTCCTTCTTGCCGTCGGTGGTGCGGAAGGTGATCGTGCAGTCACGGTCGCCGCCTTCGTTGGGATCAGCGAAGAAAACAATGGTGTTGCCGGCAAGGGCGCTGATGGAGAGCCAGTCGGGCAGGCCTTCCACATAGACACCGGTACCTTTATTGTTGAGACTTACTCTGAACTCGCCACCTGCGACCGGGAGGATCGCATCTTCCGGATCGGTTCCGGCAATCTTGATGAGCGATTTGTTGACATTGATGACCTGGGCGTCGACAAGTTCGACCGTACCGTTGTAGGTGGTCTTCGGGCCCTGGACGGTCACCTCGTCACCGACTTCGATGCCGAAGCTGCTCCAGGCGTAGTTGCCGGCGGAGTTCACCGTACCATAGATATAGATCTCGCCGGTGTCATCCTTGAGATACCAGTTGCCGTAGTTCGTATTGGCGATGGACGTGCAGATACCCGTGACCATGTATGTCTTGCTGTCGGGACCGGCGATCACCTCGGCGCAGGTAGCGGGAGAGACAACGGCCAGGCCCTGGATGACATTGATGTTCTGCTTTTTGCTGCCACAGGAAATCGCCACTTCGGCGGTACGGCCGTCGAGGGTCTTGGATGCGGAGAAAGTAACGTTGGTCGATCCGGCGGAACCGGAGGCCGGCGAAATGGTAAGCCATTCGGGGCAGGTCGGAATGCTCCAGCTTTCCGTCGCTTCGACGGTGATGGTGGTAGAGCCGCCGTCCATGTTGATGGCCACGTAGGAAGAGGAGACCTTCACTTCGTCGAGATAGTGGTCGGGCTCAATCTGGTTGCAACCGGCTGCAAGGGCCAGGATGGCGACCAGCGAAACAAGGATATTCTTGATTTTCATATTGCAGTCTCTTTATTAGTTGAACAGATATTTGATACCCACGGAAGCATACCAGCACTGTCCGAGACCATGGCTCGGAACCCAGAGAGCGGTGTCGCCGCTGATGGAAGCCGGCGTGGAGAAGGTTGCATAACCGTCGGCGTCGACGCCTTCATACTTGAGGATGCGGGCATCGGAACCGATGGCAGGATTGAGGTACTTGCTCACGCCCCAGCTGGAGTTGAACAGGTTGAGGACGTTCTTCAGGTCGAGGCAGAGCTGCAGGGTATTGGTGTTCTTGCCGCACTTGATGGTGAAGTCGTGCTTGTAGCCGAAGTCCAGGCGGTGTACCCAGGGGCTGTAGAGGCTGTAGCCTTCTGCATATTGGCCCTGGTGGCTCCGCAGGTACTTCTCATTGTGGACGAAGTCCATGAAACGGGTCTGGTCGCTGGCCGAGACGAAACGGAACTGGCGGCTGGAAACCTCCTCATCGGTCGGGATGTAGAGGGCGTCGTAGTTGTAACCGTCGCTGTTCATGTCGTTCGACAGCATGTAGGAGTAGTTGGAACCACCGCGCCATGCCTCATAGATGAAGCTGTAGTGGTTGCCGGCCTTGTCGTGGTGCGTGAGGGATGCGACCACACGGTCAGGCGTCACATACTGCGAGTTGTGGAGCTTGATGTAGTTCGGGCCCTCGTTGGTCGGCACATAGGTGAAGGCCGACTCGGCGGCGGAACCCGGCATGCCGGTGATTTCCTTGCTCACGGTGTGCGTGTAGGCGGCACTGAAGCTCAGGCTCTTGATCGGCTGCATCCTGATTTCGGCGCTGGCGCTCCAGCCATAACCCTTGTCCGTGTTCTCCAGGACGAAAGCCTTGGTGGCGTAGCGGAAGCCGGCAGGATAGATCGGACGGTTGTCGGCGCCGTTGAAGCGGGCGAAACCGGCCACGTTGCTCATGCTCCAGTCGGAGATGGCCACGGCGTTGATGGTCTTGTTGAAGATACCCTCTGCCGAGAAGGTGAACGGGAAGGAAGTCGGGAAGCTGAAGTCGAAGGCCAGCGAGCTCTTCCAGACCTGCGGCATCTTGAACTTCGGATCCACACCGTTGACGGCGGAAGGTTTTGTACCGTCTTCCGGTTTCACCGTGCTCGGATAGCCGAGGGAGATGAGTTTCTGGTAGAGGGCGTCGATCGTAGCCTTGCCGTTGGAGTCGGTCACCAGGCCGCCGTCGAAGACGTTCATCGAGAAGCCCCTGGCTGCGGCATTCTTGGCATTGATCTGTGCCTGGTACTGCACCATACCGCTGTTGGTCGGCATGTTGGTGAAGAACACGAGCGGCAGACGGCCGGAGAAGAGGCCCGTACCGCCACGGATCTTGAAGCTCTTGTCGCCGAAGACATCCCAGCTGAAGCCCACGCGCGGCGAGAAGGTCACGCTCGAGTTCGGCCAGCGGCCGGTGTCGATGTGCTGCTCCGTATAGTTATACTTCTTGGGATAGTAGGCGATGTCCTTGATGGCGTTGTTGGTCATCAGGTCGCCGTTGTCGAAGAACAGGCCGTCGATACGCAGGCCATAGGTCAGTTTGAAGCGGTCGTTGACGTTCCATTCGTCCTGGGCATAGATGCCGGCCTTGTGGAACTGGACGCGGGCGGCCGGATACTGCTCACCGTCGTAACCGTAGGTCAAGCAGACGACCTCAGGGACACGGCCGTTGAGGAAGTCGTCGAGGGTCTTGTAGCGGTAGTAACCGGAACCGTTGCGCATGTACTGGTTGTCAGCCATCTGGTATTCGTAGCTGATGCCGCCGGTGATCTTGTGGCTGCCCTTGTACCAGGTGATGTCGTCCTTGACATTGGCCACGGTGTTGTGCACGGCGTTGTTCCAGGTAAACAGCTCATAGCCGAGGGCCATGTAGTTGTTGGAGCTGGTGTCGTCGAGGATATCGATGAACGGGAACTCCTCGGAGTTGGTGCCGCGGACATCGTCGAGCTTGGAGAAGGTGGCCAGGAACTGGTTCGACAGGTTGTCGGACAGGCGGCTGTTCAAGTCGAGAGACCAGGTGCTGACGATGTTCTTCATGGAGTACATCGCGTTGGCGAAGGACATGGAATACTGCGACATACGGGAGCCGGACATACGCGTGCCACCGTCCATGGAGCTGCCGTTCGGCGAGTTCCACACGTTGTTCTGCGTGTAGTTGTAACGGAGGGCGAGCTTATGCTTGTTGCTGATGTTCCAGTCGAGGCGGGCCAGGATCTTCATGTTCTTCTCATTGGCCGGGAAATCGGTGTAGGAACCCGTGTCATAGCCGTATTTGCTCTTCACGTAGTCCGACACGCGCTGCAGGTCGGAGAGTTTCGTACGGGAGATGAAGTTGTCGGGGTCGGCCACGCCGTTCGTGGAACCCTGCCAGCGGTTGACGATGGTCGGAATCTTGGAAAATTCACCGTTGACGAAGAAGAAGAGCTTGTTCTTCACGATCGGGCCACCCAGGGTGAGGCCGTAGGTGGTCGAACGGTCCTTGGCGCGGGCGCCGGCGATCTGCTCGCCTTCTACCGTGTCACCGCGGAGGTTCTCGTTACGGTGATAGACATAGGCGCTTCCGCGGAAGGTATTCGTACCGGACTTCGTGATGGCGTTCACGCCGCCGCCGATGAAGTTGGTCTGGCGGACGTCAAACGGGGAGATCACGACCTGGAGTTCCTCGATGGCATCGATGGAGATCGGGTTGCCGCCGCCGGGAAGGTTGGAGCTAAGACCGAAGTTGTTGTTGAAGTTGGCACCGTCCACCGTGAAGTTGGCCAGACGGCCGTCGCTGCCGGCGAAGCTCATGCCGTTGCCGCCGTACGGCGACAGGCGGGTCACGTCGGTGATGGAGCGGCTGACACTCGGGAGTTCGGTGATCTGCCGGTTGGAGATGTTGGTCGCGGCACCTGTCTTCTCGTTGGAGAACTTGGATGCGGCGGATGCGACCACGAGGGCTTCGGAGAGGTTCTGCGCAGCCGTCCGCAGGCGCACGTTCTGCTGATAGGTCTCGGCCAGGGCGAGCGTGATGTCAGGAATCACGAGCGTCTGGCAGCCGATCAGGGAGTAGGTCACTTCGTACGGACCACCGGGGCGCATACCCTGGATGGCATAACGACCCTCTTCGTTGGCCACAGCATAATACTGTGTCCCGGAAGGGGTGTGGACCGCGATGATGGTCGCACCGACCAGCGGCTCGCCGCCTTCATCGACGATCTGTCCGGCGAGGGCCGAGGTGGTCACCTGGGCCTGGGCCGAAAACACCATCATCAGGAAGGCTGCTGCAGCCAGGAAACATTTGAATGTTTTTTTCATAAATGATGTTTGGTTAATGATTGATATAGTAAATAGTTATTTTGTTGTTTCTAATGAGATTGTGCTCGCTTTGCTGCGCATTCCCTTCGGGATTCCGGGTCAAGCCCGGAATGACGTATTCTATAATCCCCATGCGCCGGCATCGAATTTTGATTCTGCTTCTTTTTCGTATTCGTCTTTCAGGTTGTGGAAGAAATTGAAGCCCGTACGCTTCTCCAGTTCCGCCACGGAACAGGCTTCGTTCTTGCTGATGGTCTGGCTGCCGTAACTGCGGTTCTCCAGCCAGAAGCCGATGGCCGAGTAGCCGCCGTTGGCGGATCCGGCCTTGTACTTGAGGACAGCCTTGAAATAGGCTTTCGGCACGGCCACGGGCTTGCCCACGGCATCGTTGGTATATTGGATCGCCTCCCCTTCTTCGGTACGGAGCACGCAGCCTGTCACGACGTAGACCGTGTCGGACGAGGAGATCTGGTTGCGGACCAGTTCCTCGAGTTTCTCCCAGATGCCCTGGTTGAGGTTCTGGTTCTGTGGTGTTATGTTGGTATAATAGAATGTCTGCTCGTTGGCGGCGACGGTACACAGGCGGTCGGCCGAAGGAAGCTGGTGGCCGCGGTCCCAGCCGGCATAGCTGCGGGACACGTCACCCTGGTAGCGGCGCGGCACCAGCGGGTCGTAATCCCATTTGTCGGTGCGCGAAACCCCGCGGGTCATGCCGCTGTAGAGCGGATAGGCCACCCAGAGCGCCACGCGGTTGTCCAGGTCGTACCAGAAGGAATAGTTGCGCACGTTATAATCTTTGTAGACCATGTCGTGGCTGAAGTAAGCCTTCCCTTCCGCCGCCTGGATGAAGGGCAGCTCAAGCCAGGAGGCCACGGGACTCGGCACCACGGCTTCCAGCGGCTGCTGGTCGATCGTGAAGGTCAGCGTGTTGGGCGTGACGGAGGCTTCCGTCGCGAACGTGATCACGGCCTGGCGGCCTTCCGAGGTACTCGGATTTTCGGTATAGCTAATGACGACGTTGCCGCCGGTCGTGCCGGAAGAAGGCGTCACGGTGAATGCGTCGCTTGAAGACTTGGCCGTCCACGGAACGTTGGCGGAGACGGTCAGGGTGAGCGAACCGGCGTCACCGCTGACGGAGGCTTCGGTCTTGGCCAGGGAGAAATATGGATCACTCGCGAAGCGCGGGCCGGTCAGGCCGGCGAAGTCGGCTTTCTCCGAGACGACCATCTGGATGCGCCCGGCATATTTGCCGGCGATACCTTTGAGCGTGCCGCTGCCGGTGGGGACGGGATCGTCCTTGAACACGGCATATTGGGAGGTGAACAGGTCGAAGCTGCCGCCATCCTTGCCTTCGAAAGTCACCGAGCCTTTGTTCCCGGCCGCATAGAACGACTGGCCGACGAAAGTATCTTTCAGCTGCACGTCGGACACGGCCACGTACATCGATTCGAATTTTCCGCTCAGCAGCTCTTCGATGGTGATCTGCCGGGGCGTGGGCGTCGTCTCGCCAAGGTAATCCACATTGCTCAGCGACAGATTCTTCACCTGGATGGCACCGTCCGAATAGACGGAAAGGATCTGGTTCTGCAAGTGGACGCGCACTTTATGTCCGCGGGCGAAAGTCTTGTTGTCGCCGTCACAGTAAAGCATCAGACCGGCCTCGCCGTCGGAGATGATGATGGTCTTGGCGGAACTGTAGTTGTTCAGGCCGCCGTCGGTATCGCGGCGATAGTCGCTGATGACGATTCCTTCAATAAGGATGTCTTCCTTGATCGTATAATCCTTACCCGGATACAGGGCGCGGATTTCGCTGATGGTCTTGGTCACGGACGCGGGCTTCACATACATCTGCTGCGAGACGCTGACTTTCTTCTGGTCGTCGACAGACTCGACGGTAATCGAACCCGTGCGCGCGTCGGCAGCGTTGGTGGAAACGGTGACCGTCACCGTACCGGTGCCGCTACCCGAGGAGGGAGTGACACGGATCCAGGATTCGGAAGTACGCGCATACCACATTCCCTTGCAATTCACCGCGAAGGTTGCCGAGCCTCCTTCGGCCGTAAATTCCAGAGAGGAAGGAGCTACCGAGACCGTCAGTTTCTCGGGTGCCGGTTCGGGCTGCGGCTTCTCGCACGACGCCAGGACCAGGGCCAGTCCGGCAAAAAGAAATAATAGGCGAAGGGCTTTCATCAGGACATAAAGTCTAACCTGCAAATTTACCAATAATTTTTGTTTCCCGCAATTAATATCCTACCTTTGCGGCCTAAAACCAAGTGGATGGATTTGACTGCTTGCCAACCACTCTAAAAAAGGCTAAAATTATGTATCTTTTCACTTCTGAATCCGTTTCAGAGGGCCACCCCGACAAAGTGGCCGACCAGATTTCCGACGCCATTCTCGATGACTTCCTCCGCCAGGACCCGGCATCGCACGTCGCATGTGAAACCTTCGTAAGCACCGGACTCGCGGTCGTGGGCGGCGAGGTTACCTCGCACGACGCCTGGGTAGACATCCAGAGCGTGGTACGGCGTACCATCCGCCGCATCGGCTACACGAAGGGCGAGTACCATTTCGACGCAGAATCCTGCGCCATCCTTTCCGCCCTCCACGAACAGAGCGCCGACATCGCCATGGGCGTGAACCGCGCCGAGAAAGAGGAGCAGGGTGCCGGCGACCAGGGCATGATGTTCGGCTATGCCTGCAATGAGACCCCGGAATTCATGCCGCTGCCCCTGACCCTGGCCCACATGACGCTCATCGAGCTGGCCCGCATCCGGCGCGAGAACCCCTCGCCCATGCCCTACCTCAGGCCCGACGCCAAGTGCCAGTTCACCATCGAATACAACGACGACCACACGCCGAACCGCGTCCACACGCTCGTGCTCTCGACACAGCACGACCCTGACGTGGACCAGGCCCGCATCCGCAGCGACGTGGAGACCATCCTCATCCCGCGCCTGAAAGCCCGCCTCAGCGCCGAAAACGCCGCCCTGTTCCAGGACGGCATGATCCTGCATGTCAACCCCACGGGACAGTTCATCATCGGCGGTCCCCACGGCGACACCGGCCTGACCGGCCGCAAGATCATCGTGGACACCTACGGCGGCCGCGGCGCCCACGGCGGCGGCGCCTTCTCGGGCAAGGACCCTTCGAAGGTGGACCGCAGCGCCGCCTATGCCGCGCGCCACATTGCCAAGAACCTCGTGGCTGCCGGCGTGGCCGACGAAATCCTCGTGCAGGTGTCCTACGCCATCGGCGTGGCCCGGCCCGTGAGCATCTTCGTCAATACCTACGGCAGCGCGCACGTGCCCTTCACCGACGGCCAGATCGCCGCTAAGGTGGGCGAACTCTTCGACCTGCGGCCGGCCGCCATCGTCGAGCGCTTCGGCCTGACCAACCCGATCTACGAGCCCACAGCCGCCTACGGTCATATGGGACGCGACCCCTACGTACAGGAAGTCGAGCTCATCCGCGACGGGAAGACCGTGCGGCGCAAGGTGCAGTTCTTCGGTTGGGAGTTACTCGATGCCGTCGACCAGTGCCGTGCCGCCTTCAAGCTGTAGGCGCAAGGCTTTCCGGACCGGCTTTTCGAGACCGGGTACATACACATCGTAGCTGACGCGGGCGGAAGCAGCGTCCTCGTCGAGTTCGATGGTAACGATTTTGAAAGAGGTCTGTTCAACGGCCTCTTTTATTTTTTGTGCCAGGTCGGCGGACAGGGATTCCTGGTCTTCGGCTCCCTGTGCGACCAGGGCGGCGAAGCGCGGCGTGCATAAGGAGGCAGCGGCGGCGTAATCCGCTGCATAATAGGCCTTCAGAAAGGATTCAGCCGCGGCTTCGACTTGCTTCTCGGGACGCTGGCAGGCGGCCAGAGCCAGCAGGGTCACGACGCAGAGCGCAAAGGACAGATACTTTTTCATGGCTTACAGGTCCAATTCAACTACGGTGATGCCCGCGCCTCCCTGCTGCACCGCCTCATCGCGAAACGAAGCCACGGAAGGGACGGTCTTGAGGTACTTGCGGATCTCTTCGCGGAGCACGCCGTTGCCCTTGCCATGCAGGATCTTGACCTGTCCCACGCCCACCATCGTGGCATCGTCGATGAAGTGCATGACGATGTCGAGGGCGTCGGCCAGGCGCTGGCCCCGGATGTCGATCGTGGGCTTGAATTCGAGCTTGCGGCGGCTGATCGATTCGCTGTCGTAGTGGATGACCGGACGGAAAGTGCTGCGGGTCTGCTCCTTGTATTGCTGGTTGGAGATCTTTTCAACTTTGCCGGGGGCGATCTTCGAGATGATGCTTCCGACCGACACGGAGATATATTTGGCGGCGATCTGCGTGACTTCGCCCACCATGTTGTTGTCTTTCAAACGAACTTTATCACCCACCTGCAACGGCGTTTTATCTGCTCTGTCCGTTACTCCCGGCTTGCCATCCTTGCCGTCATGCCGGGCTTGACCCGGCATCTCGCCCCGCCGCTCCTTACGCACCCGCTCCCGCTCTTTCCGCTCCGTGATCTTCTGCATCTTCCGCTCAATGGCGGCGTCGTTCTCGCTGGGCTTCTCTTCCTTGAGGGTTTCCTTGAATTTCGTGAGTTTCTCACGCGCCAGGCGGGTCTTGTCGCGCTCGGCCTGGGCCTCGCGGATCTCGCGAATGGTGCGTTCTACCTGCTTGTTGGCCTCGGACACAATGTCGGCGGCTTCGGCACGGGCCTCGTCGAGCATGCGCTTCTTGAGCGCCTTGACGTCTTCGAGCTCTTTCTGGTATCTGTCGGTGAGGCTCTCCAGGGTCTTGTCGGTACTCTTGATGCGGGCGAGTTTCTCGTCGAGGACGCGGCGGCTGCGGGCGATCTGGCGAAGGTTGCGCTCGATGTTGACGAATTCGCTGCCGGCCCGTTGCTCGGCATCCTTGACCACGTCGGCGGGCAGACCCATCTTCCGGGCCAGTTCAAAGGCGAAGGAATTGCCGGGCATGCCCTGCTGGAGCTGGAACAGGGGCTTGATGGCGGCGCCGTCGAAAAGCATGGCGCCGTTGACCACGCCGGTACTCTTGTCCGCGTAGAGCTTGAGGTTGGTGTAATGGGTGGTGATCACGCCGTAGGCGCCCAGGTCGTCGAGCCGTGCGAGCACGGCTTCGGCGATCGCGCCGCCTGCGGCGGGCTCGGTGCCGCTGCCAAATTCGTCGATCAGCACGAGGGAATGCTCGGTGGCATGCGTCAGGATCTCCCGCATGTTCTGCAGGTGTGAGCTGTAGGTGCTCAGGTCGTTTTCGAGCGACTGGTCGTCGCCGATGTCGATGAAGATGCTGTCGAAAATCAGCATTTCGCTCACTTCCGAGGTGGGGATGAGCATGCCCCACTGGAACATGTACTGCAGCAGGCCCACCGTCTTGAGACACACCGACTTGCCGCCAGCGTTCGGGCCGGAGATCAGCAGGATGTGCTTCTCGCGGCTGAGCGAGAGGGTCAACGGCACAATCTCTTTTTTCTCGCGCCGGAGCGAGGCTTCCAGCAGCGGATGGCGGGCGCGGCGCAGGTTCATCTCGCCGTTGTCCGACAGCACGGGCATGCCGGCGATCATGTCGAGGGCCACCAGTGCCTTGGCGCGGATGAAGTCGATCTCGCCGATATATTCGGAGGCGGCGATCAAGCCGCCGAGGTATGGCCGGAGAAATTCGGTGAAGACGAAGAGGATTCGGGCGATCTCGCGCTGTTCGTCGAACTGGAGTTCGCGGATCTGGTTGCCCAATTCCACGATTTCGAAAGGTTCGACGAAAGCGGTCTTGCCACTGGCCGACTCGTCGTACACGATGCCGGGCAATTTCTTCTTGCTTCCGGCTGCCACGGGAATCAGCACCCGTCCGTCGCGGACCACCACTTCGGCGTCGGCCTCGACCAGGCCTTCGCCCTTGGCATTGCCCAGGATGGCATTGATGCGACGCGACACCTGTCCCTCCTTGGAACGGAGGGTGCGGCGGATCTCGGCGAGTTCGGGCGATGCGTTGTCGCGCACTTCGCCGTTTCGGTCGAGGATGGCTTCGATGCGGCGGCTGATTTCCGGATCGTAGCTGACCGATGCGGAGATCTGCCGGAGCATGGGATAGAGGTCGTCCTTGCAGTCGCGGAAAAAGGCCAGGATGCGGCGCAGGGTATCAAGGCTGGTGCGCAGGGCGCGCAGCGACGGGAGGTCGATGCTGGTATTTTCGGCCTGAATCGGCAGCAGGAATTCCTTGGTGTCGAGATAGCCGCCGGCCGGGAAACTGTCTTCAAACAGGCAGATGAGCCGCATCTCGTCGGTCAGGCGGAGCCGGAACATGATTTCGTCGGGGTCGCGCGACATCTGTTCGGCGGCAACTTTCCGACGGGCATATTCTGTAACGGCTTTGGCGGCGATCCTGTCCCGCACCTTGTCGAATCCGATTTTCTGTTCGAGTACCATGGGCGGGACGAAGGCTTATTTATAGGATTCCTCGATGGCCAGTCGCAATTCCGTGATACTGCCCATCGTCTTGATCTGTCCTTCCTGGACGAAGGAGATATGGCCGGTTTCTTCCGAGACCACGATGACCGAGGCGTCGCTGACTTCGGAGATGCCGATGGCGGCGCGGTGGCGCATGCCGTAATGGGCGGGGATATCCTGCCGCTGCGTGATGGGCAGCGTGCAGCGGGCCGCCAGGATACGGTTCACGGAGAGAACCATGGCTCCGTCGTGGAGAGGGGAATTCTTGAAAAATATGTTCTCGATGAGGCGACGGCTGATGCGGGCGTCGATCTCGTCGCCCGTATCGATGATATCGCCCAGGGCCGATCCGTGCCGGAGGACGATCAGGGCGCCGGTGCGGGTCTCGGCCATCTGGCTGCATGCGGCCGTCAGTTCTTCGAGTTCGGCGGGCTGCATGCCGGCCGATCGGGTCTGGCGGAACAATTTGCTGAAGATGCCTTTCTGGGCGGCGGCCGAGGTACTGGAGCTGATGCGCAGCAGGAAGCGCCGGATCTCCGGCTGGAAGATCACCAGCAGGGCTACGACGCCCACGCCCAGCACCTGTCCCAGGATGAACGACAGCAGCTTCATGCCCAGCGCGCGCGACGCAATCCAGACGACATAGAGCAGCAGGATTCCCAGGAAGATATTGACCGCCGACGTCCCTCGTACCACCCGGATCAGCCAATAGATCAGCAACCCGACCATAATCACGTCGAGCACGTCAATCCACGATATATCTATGAAATCGAACATATTCGAACAAAGATAGTAAATATTTCGAATATCTCGTCATTCCGGACTTGATCCGGAATCTCTCCCCCTCACCACGGGCTTGACACGAAGTCTTTACATTATTGCCCGGCGTAAGCCAGAGTCGCACAACTTATTTCAAAGTTAGCGGCGAGGAGCGGTGTGGCGCAGGCGGCGAGGGTGGAGCCGGTGGTCAGGGTGTCGTCGATGAGCAGGATATGACGGATGCCCTGCTGCTGCAGGTCAGCGGCGCAGCGCAGATCGACCGCAAAGGCACCTTGTACGTTCTTCGTTTTGGCAGCACCATGCAACTTCGTCTGTGTCTTCGTGTTTCTTCGCCGCCGGAGCAGTTTCGTCTCGACAGGCAGCCCCATCGCCTGCGCCACGCCCCGGGCAATCAGTTCGGCCTGATTGTAGCCGCGTTTCCAACGGCGCAGCGGATGCAGCGGCACGGGAACGACGGCCTGGCAGCCCCGGAACATCCGGCTCGCTGCCATCTGCCTGCCCAGCAGTTCGCCCATACGGACGGCCAGCTGCCGTCGGTTGCCGTATTTGATACCATAGAGGATGCTCCTGTAGTCACTTTCCGTCCGGAAAAAGAACAGCGAAGCCGCATCCTGAACCTCGAAGCGCCGCGCCAGCCGCTCGAACGCCGCATTCTGCACGATGTCCCACTGGTACGTCATCGGCAATCCTTCCAGGCAAGCCGCACAGACATCCCATTCGTCTTCAGCCAGAAACTTTTTGCAAACCACGCATTTCCGCGGAAAAAACAATTCCCGCAGCCCCCGGATGCTCGATGATAACTGATGAATCAATCCGTCGCACATATCGCCCGCCTCGAAGATTTGAAGGCAAGATAGGAAATAATGCGTAATTTTGCAAGGTATGATCGACCAACGGATTGTAGATTTTATCGGGGAGCACCATGTGCTGACGGTGGCGTGCGTGTCGCCGGAAGACGGGCCGTGGTGTGCGAATGCTTTCTATGTATTTGACGAACAGGAAGAAGGCTTTATCATCACTTCGGAAGAGAAGACGCGGCACGCACAGTTGTTTCTGGAGAATCCGCGGGTTGCCGGCTCCGTCGTGCTGGAGACCGAACAGGTCGGCAAGATCCAGGGACTGCAGTTCACGGGTACCGTCGGCCGTTGCGACGGCGGCCTCTTCGACCGCTGCCGTCTGAAATATCTCAAGCGCTTTCCCTACGCCGTCTTCAAAGGCGGCGAAGTCTGGCTCATCACCCTCGACACCCTCAAATACACCGACAACCGGCTGGGCTTCGGCAAGAAACTGCTATGGCACAGAGATTCCGGGTCAAGCCCGGAATGACGAGGGATCAAGCCCGGAATGACGTTTTTTATCGTCACCCCGGACCTGATCCGGGGTCTGAGTTTACTGAAGCATTTCTGATAATAGTGCGTCCATATGGGCATAGTCGCGGAGGAGCCAGAGGACATAGCGGATGTCAACGCAGATGCAGCGGTTCATGGCGTCGACGAAATAGGTGTCGCCGGCCAGCGACTCCTTGTTGCCGTCGAAGGCCAGGCCGATCAGTTCACCTTTGGCGTTGAGCACCGGCGAACCCGAGTTACCGCCCGTGATATCGTTGTCCGTCAGGAAATTGACGGGAATCTCCGGGTTGCTCTGCAACAGCTCCCGGAAGTCCGGTTTCAGCGTGAATTCGTAGTCATCGGGGTTGAATTTCTCCAGGATGCCTGCCGTCCGTGTGCGGGAGGCCAGCGACACCGCGTCGCGCGGCTCGATGGGTCGCACCTTGCCGTAAGTGATGCGCATGGTGGAGTTCGCATCAGGATACATCGGCTGCTTCTTGGCCAGCTTCATCTGATAAACCGCGTCTTTGAATTCTTTCTCCAGGGAACTCTTGCTCACGCCTGCCTCGATTTCATCGCGTTTCTCGTTGAACTGCACGATCTTGCACGAAGTGAGCGCATCGTGGATGTGCCCGTCGAACACCTCGTTGAGCATGGCATCGACATCCCCGCCGAAGCGGTCATAGAGACCACGCAGATAGTCTCCCCAATAGTCACGGCGCACATATTTGAAGAACTGGTTGAGCGAATAGCGCAACAGGTCGCGCTCCACCCGCATGTCGAGCGACGCCAACTCCTTGGCCGCCATCACCGTATCACCCCGCTGCAAGGCATTGGAATAGCGGTGCAGGTTGGTGCCGCGCACCAGCGTCTCCTGAAAATAGACGATCTGCTGGTTGATGCCCGCCACATCTTCGTATTTCTGGCCCAGACGGTAGATCAGGTTGGAATTGCCCAGCCATTTCTGGAGCTGCTGCTCCTCGGTCCGCTTCGCGTCGACCACGCCGAAACGGTTGTAGCAATAGATCTCACCTTCGCGAATCTCCTGCACGTTGCTCAGGCTGAAATAACGGTCGGCATATTTGAGGCGGACGGCCACGTCCTCGTTCATCCATTTGTCCATGATCTTCATCTGGTCGAGCCGGAACTGCGCCTGGATGGGATTCTGGATCTGCAGGATCTCCTCGACGGCATAGGAAGACGCATAGCGGTTGGTCCGTCCGGGATAGCCGATGACCATGGTGAAATCTCCGTCCTTGATTCCGGCCTGTGAGATCTTCAGGATCTTTCGGGGATGCATCGGCACGTTTTCGGGCGCGTATTCCGCCGGCGAACCGTCGGGCGCCGTATAGATGCGGTAGATGGCAAAATCTCCCTTATGCTGCGGCCACTCCCAGTTGTCGGTGTCGCCGCCGAACGACGCGACGCTCACCGGCGGCGCCGCTACCAGCCGCACGTCGCGATACACCTGATAGAGCGCCATGTAAAACTTGTTGCCATTGTAGTACGACGAGCAGATGAGTTCACCCTGGCCTTCGTAGATCTTGCCGTACTTCTCTTCGACCTGACGATATACCCGCCGCATGGCCATGGGCTTGTGCGCGACGTCGAACTCCTGGCGCAAGGCCTGGACTTCGTCGGTCACGTCCCATATCTTCTTGAGGAAATAGATGGCCTGCCCCTTGACGGGAAGTTCCTCATCGCGCCGCATGGCCCAGAAACCGTCTTCCAGATAGTTGTGGCCCAGGGTGCTCAAGGCGTGGATGTCGCTGTAGGCACAGTGATGGTTGGTGATCATCAGGCCGTCGTTCGAGATCATGCTGCCGGTGCAGCCGAAAGCGAGGGCCACCACGGCGTCGGAGAGGCTTTCCTGCTCCTCATCGTAGAGCACCTTGGCGTCGAGCTTGAGGCCGGCCGCCTTCATCCGCTTCTCCAGGGCGCGGTCGATGGTGTTGATCATCCACATGCCTTCGTCGGCGAAGGCCGTTGCGGCGCACAACGTCAGCGCTGCCGCCAGTATCCATTTTTTCATCTGCAATGTAAGCATTTAATTATCAACGTTTTATATAAACTCACCCCTTTCTCTGAAAAGGGGGTGATTTTCCATAATCACCTATGTATCAGCTGCGTACATTGCAGCGAAAGAGCGGTTAAAAAATAAAGCCGAGCGTCAGCGAGGCGGCGTGGCGCGTGCCGTCGTCATCGAGGCGGGTCGAGGACTCGATGCTGTAGTGCGCCTGCACATAGCAGCGGCCGCTGGCCGAAGACCATTTCAGGTCCAACGCACCCAGATAGTTGTTCCCTTCCCAATAGTCCCACTGCCTCAGCAACGGCTCCTTCAACTGCCATTTCGTTACATCACTGTACGTATCATAATCCATAGCGTAACCGAGCATCGGCGTCAGCCTGACAGGACCCAGGGGAATCGATACGCCCAGCGTTGTAGTGAACGTATGATAGCGCTGGACGAAGTGCTGCGGATATTCGGTATAGGTGTGCTCAAAGCCCAGGTTGGAAAGCCCCACCAGCATCTGCCATGACGTACCGAAAGTATAGCGCACTTTCTCGAGATGCGACCGCCGCCAATAGCAGAACACCGGGTCGCCGTAGGTCACCCAGACGCGGATGCGCGAAGCAGGATCGAGTTCCTGCCGCTGGAGGGGACGGAAACCCTGCATCGTCGAATAAGTAAAGGAGGCCTCAACGACATGCGCCGGCCCGAACGACAGCGACAGCTCGTCTTCCCAGGTCCAGGAACGCGTCGTACCGAACTGCTGGTTGTTGTAGCCGACTTCGGTCTGCGCACTCTGCTGCCAGGAAGCCCGCAAATCGTTGTGCAGGGCGGTCCGGCCGGCCGACCAGTCGAACTGGAAGCCGCCGAAGTAACGGTTGTTCTCCTTGAAGCGACGGTTCTCCGCGCTCGCATAGCCGCTGCCATGAACGACCCAGAGGCCATAGACATCGAAGAGTATATGCTCCACGCTCGATGAAATCTGCGTGTACTCCACCCGCTCCGTCGTGCGCTCGTAGCCCAGATTCAGGCCCAGGCCGACACCGCCGGTCCGCCAATGGACACCTGGCGACACCCGGAAATCCATGAACGTATTCTTGTTGCGCAGGTCTTTGTGCTTGGCCATCAGCGCCACGTCGTAGGACAGGTCCAGGCCAAGCGACCAGTGATCGCCGAGCGGCAGGCCCGCGCCCGCCTCCATCGCGTAGCGCTCCAGCGAGAGATTTCCCGGAATCGAGTCGGCCAGCATGAAAGGTGTCTCCAAAGGGTTGATCCAGCCGCGCCAGGTACTGCCCGTCGCGTATTCATAACCGTAACCGAAATGCCCGTACAGGCTCACCTTGCCCAACTTCTGCCGCGAAGAAGCATCGAGCGTCCCCTGCAGCGCAGAAGCCGGCATGTAGACATCCCGCAGCCGCCCCGTCTCGCCGCTCACGCCCAGCGACACATCCACATACGACGTATCCGTCAGCACCAGCCTTGCCGCATTCCTTTCCTGCGCCCCCGTGGCCAGACTCAGCATCATCAGTAGTACTATGATAGCCAGTTTCTTCATCGCAGTCTCGGTTGAGGATCGCTGTCGGGAATGAAATCAGCATCCGAATTGTTCGTATCCATGAAAACTTCGATTCCCTGATCGTGGAAATCAAGCTTGCGCGTCACGCACTTGCCCGAATAGTGCCCCGAACGCATCCAAACATACGACGCGTCCACCGTGCCCGGCAACCGTTTGATCGCGCCAGCCGGCGAATCGACACATTCCACACCATCGAGAATCCAGTCCTTCGCAATGTGCCAGTACTTCGTGCCCGAACTCTTTCCCGGCTCGAATCCCTCCCAGATATCCGCCTGCGCCTGCCAAGCCGTCACACCCATCGAAGGACGGAACACCACGATCGCCGGACTATGGATTGACAGCGCCCAGGCATTGCCCTGGCCTGTCATGTAAAGCACCATCGGCACCACCCCCGCCGCAATCTCATGCCGTGAAAGCGTCTCCGACCAGCAGCCGAAATGCGCCCGGTTCAACTGCAGCGCCGACGTGGCCCGCCCACGGTGGTCCACCGCCGCGATGCACGCCACCACCGCCGACTCGCCCGGCGCCAAAGGATAGGTGTGCCCGTCGCCCGGGAACATCCAGAACATCTGCGCGATCGGAATCGTGTCACGCCCAGCCCAGGCATTGTTGCCCGTCGTCGAATTGTAAGGATAAATCGCTGCCAGGCACAGCGAATCAAGATAGACGGTCTGCCCGCCCGGACCCGCGTTGTTGTAGATCTCGATATACGTGTCTTTCGTATAATTGGCCCCTTCCAGCGTCGAAGACCCGTGGAAATAGGCCTCCCGGATGATCACCGGATTGGGGACCACCACGTTGAGCAGAATCTCCAGCAGCGGCTCGCGCGCCTGTCCCTGCGCATCGATCAGACTGGTTCCCGTCAGCAGGAACTCCTCGCTCGCCCCGTTGACGGCGATGCGGGTGCTCGTAAACCAACCCGCCGCCATCACATCGTATTTCCCGGGCTGCACCTCGAAATGCACCCGGCCCGAAGCGTCCGGATGCTTGATGTAGCCGAAGTCGGCGTTCTTGTTCTGCAGCCGCACCTCGAGTTGCGTGAGGTCGATGGTCACCGGCTCATCCGGACGCAGCACCAGCTGCACGTCCACCGCCGCCACGCAGGGCGCCTCGCGGTAGCAAGCAGGAGTCGCCAGCAACACGCAGAAACCAACTATCAAGGCAATTCGTCTCATAGGCTAACGGATGGATATTTTGACTTCCGCGCCGAAATAAAGCGGCGTGTTGCGGTCGTTCGGATACTGGGTGACGGTATTGCGGACACGGCCCCGCAGGTTCAGGAAGTTGTTGGCGTAGAACGAAACAGTCGCCCATTTGCCAATCTCCTTCGACAGGCGGATGTTCAGCATCCCGTAAAAAGGATAGCCCTGCCGGACGTAGTATGTATCTGTGTTGGTGGTCAGGATGAGATTGCGGTACTGCGGATCCTGCGCCATCTCGTCGGTAAACGGCTGGAAGCGGCCGGCACGGTCCATGATGTACAGCGGGCAGACCTTCCAGGTTCCGGCCTCCGGATCGTAGACCGCCATGTCCCTGCCCTCGAAATTGCAGATATTGCGGGAACTCTCGAAGAAAACCATCTGCGCGGTGAGCGTCACCACCATGGCCAGTTGCGGAATGTGCGTGATGAAACGCACGTTGGTGTTGAAACGGTCCTTGACCGACCCGTTCGAAGTCGTGGAGGAACCGCCGTAGATGCCGACCCAGGGATAGCTTCGCCCGTTGGAGGTGCCGGCATAGAGCCGCTGTGTGTAAGAAGTGCTGCGTGATTCGATGTGCATCCAGGCACCGCTTACGTTGACAGACGTTTCGATGGCTGGAATCTTGGCCATGTCGAGCGTGAATTCCACTCCCCACTTGTCGGTGGCGATGTCGTTGGCAGGGCGCGACAGCGAGAGGAAGGTGGTGTCGGTGATGACGGGCAGCGGCTGGCCGTCCATCTTCACGCTGCCGATCTGCCATTGGAGATCCGCCCCGGAAGGCAGCACGACCTGCGAAGGCGCGCCATTCTTCCAGGTGTAGCCATAACGACTGTAGACCATCGGCGTGTATTCCGTGACAAAGCCATACCCGTCGCGCATCTGTTCGAAGAAGCCCACCAGCGAGCCGCTCACGCGTCCGGCGTCGAATTCAAGGCCCGCCTCACTATTGCGGCTCCGCTGCAGCTTGAGCGAAGGATTGGTGGTCTCGGCCCGCTGGGTGGTCACCACCGCGAGGCCGAAATTGTTGGCATCGAAGTCGTTGTAGTAGAACGACACCATGTCCTTGTAGGCCGGCTCGGGATAAAGATAGATCATCGACGGCATTTTGGAAGTCAGGCCCCAGCCGCCGCGCAGCACCAGCTGCCGCAAGCCCGAACTGCGTTTGACCAGCGTATAGCGCGCATTCACGCGGGGTTCGATGCCGAAAAAGGCACCCGTGTTGATGCCCGAGGCCAAGATGGTGTTGAAGCGGGCGCCAGCCTGAATTTCGAGCAGCGTGCCGCCGATGGGAAACTTGAGATTGTCTTCCACATAACCCGTGAGCGCATGCAGGAAGGGGATGTCACGATAGGAGCGCTCCCTGAAAGCGGTAGCGGAACCCGGTGAAGGCGGCATCGTCGGATCGAAGACCTTGCCCCGGCCGACGTTGCCCTGACTCTTCCACTCGAAACCGGCGAGCACCTTATTTGTCACTGCGCCGTACTTTCCCGTCTGGTGCGCAGTCAGCTTGGCCTGCGCATCGATCGGCCGGCCATAGACCTTCACGTCGGAATAATACTGGGCGGGCGTGAAAAAGGCTTCGTTCTCGCCGTCGTACATGGCCGTTGATGTAGGCGTGCGACCAGCGGAACCCTGATACACCCGGCTGCGGGAGAACTGGTCGGTGATGCTGCCGGCCACGAGATACTCCAGGTTGGTGATCCAGGGCTTGTTGAGAATCCAGCGGCCGTTCACACCCAGACGAAGGCCGCGGTCGCGCGACTGTGAAAGCTCGTCCAGGTCGAGATCAGGATCGCTGGCATTGGTGGCATTCGACCAGTTGCCGCGCAGCTTGGCGTTGACCGTGAACCGGCCGCGGAAATTTCCCGACCAGCCGGCCTGGAAATTTACCCGGTTGTAAGCCGAAGAAGGCGTGCGCACGTCACTGGCTGCATGCGCATAGTCGGCGTCGAAGTTGATCACGCCGCCTTTTTCTCCCAGCGAATAACCTTTGCCAAAGGATATCTGCTTGAGCTGCGGATCGGCCTTGAGGCGGATTTCCCACGGCGTCACGCCCGCCTTGGTCTTGACCACCACGGCGCCCGAAGTGAGGTCGCCATAGACCACCGACGGAATGCCGCGGATCACCTCGACCGATTCGATGTTGTCGGTCGAAATCTGGCGGGAGTCCACGCCACCGCCAGCCGTTGAAGCCACATTGCTTTCCCCGCCGCCCATCGCCGTTCCCGTCGAGAGCATCTGCAGGTTGGCATCGTTCGAGAACGAGGCGCCGTCCACGATCAGCGCCGTGCCTGCCACGTTGGCGGCGTTCGTGCCGATGTCGCGGATGGAAAGGGTTCCCACCTGTGTCAGAGAAGGATTCTCTGTGACGCTGCCGGGCAGCAGCTGCATCACGTCACGCAGGCTGGAGGGCTGGATATGCTCCAGCGTCTGCTTGGAAATCTTCGATGCCGTGGTCATCTCGCCGCCTTCCTTGGCGGTGACCACCACTTCGTCGAGCGTCAGGCTCGAAATGGCCAGCTCCACTTTCAGGCGGGAGATATTGCCTTTGACTTCCAGGGGCAACTTCAGCGTCTTGTACCCCAGAAGATCGAATTCGAGCTCATGCTTGCCGGCCGGCACGGCTGCCAGTTCAAAGCGGCCGTCGGCATCGGTCACGGCCCAAAGCCCCAACTCGCGGATGACGACCGAGGCCATGACCACCGGCTCGCCGGAGCCGCGCTCGACCACCGTCCCGGCCACTTTGAACCGGGACGGCGTCTGGGCGGGGGACATAGTGAAACTGCCTGCCACCAAAGTGGCAAGCAGCAGCACGAAGCGGACGGCCTTGTTATAGCGTCCGCACATGGTTTAGTTGTTGTCCTTGACGCAACGCAGCGAAGCCGCCGAACGGAAACCGACGTTGGAGCCGTTGCAGGTATACTCTGCCTCCGTGGCCTTGTTGGTCATGGGCATGAATCCGGTAAACATGACATTCTTGATGCCGCTTCCCGGATCGTCTTTCGTATTGTAAGTGATGGATGCGAAGCTCGAACCGCAATAGAAACCCGAAGCCAGCCACTCATAGCCCTTCAGCGCGCCCATCAGCGTACCGGTGGTCTTGGTCAAGTCGTTGATCGTGACGGCGCCCCAGGGATGCATGTTGAAGCCATCCGCATTGAGCATGGCGATGGAACCATTGGCTCCGTCATAATAGGGAGCCTCAGGATTGGTCGCTGCTCCCACGCTCTTGCCAACCAGGCTGACGATATCGGCTTTGGTCGGGACATGCCAGCCTTCCGGGCAGATACCTTGTCTGCCTTCCACGGCCTTTGCCTTCTCTTCCGTTGTAATGTCTCCCAAACTCAGGCCCAGTGCCACCTCGCTCTGATAGAGATAGCCGCGTTCCTTGATGTCTGCGGAAGATGTCGAGAAAACAGCTGCACCGTTTTCATAAACCAGCGGATAATAAATGCCTGCGAGCACATTTCCGGCATCGGATGAGGGAGTCCTGCCGTTGGGAACATACCGGAGGTTTTCGGTCATCCACCATTTGCCGTCCTTCATCTTTTTCACCTTGTAGGTCTCTCCGGCATATACAAGGATGCCGCCGGCCTGGACGACGACAGCCGAGACGTCGACGCCACCTGCGGCAGTCTTGCAGGAGAGCTGGAAATAGAGGTCGCGGTCTTCCAGGCCCGGGTTGACAGGAACCGTCACCTCGACGGCCGTCGTGCCGGCGTCGCCGCCAGATACGTTAAATTCGACGTCACCCACGCAGAACATCGTCCAGGGAGCGTTGGCCGTCACCGTCATCTTGATGACTCCGCCCGAGGCAGAAACTTTCTCGCCATCGGCATTGACGATCTCGTCGATCTTGATCGAAGCGCTGCCGGCCGGGCAGAGCTGGCTGATCGAGACGGTCTGACGGGCCGTTTCGCCACGGCTGGTGCAGACGACGCTGACGCTCGCGCTCTGGAAAGAGGCGGTGGTGTTGGGCTTGACCGTAATGGTGAAATAGCCGTTTCCGGTACCGGAGGAAGGAGAAACGCTGACGATGCCGCTGTTGTCGGGAGTGACGTCCCAGACATTGTTGGCGGTTACCTCGATGGACTGGGAACCGCCCGCTTCGCTGAATTCAAGGGCGGTCTTGCTGAGCGAGAGGACCGGAGCCGGTTCGCAGGCCGCAAAAAGGAAAAGGCCTGCCGCTAAGATTACAATAAACTTTTTCATATGCAGTGCTTTAATTATATCATCAACCCTCCTGGATCACTGTCAGTGTGACACTGACTCCGGGATGTGTCTGCAACTGGAGTTGTACCTTGAACGTCCGCGCCAGACCCTCGTCGTTGGCAGGAATGTCCAGCGTAACAGTCGTGGTATTGGGGCCGCCGCTGAGCGGTTCTGCCTGGAAATCCACACCGCCATCGACCTTCACCAGCGACCAGACTTCGTTGGAATTGACGGAGAAGCGCACCTTGCCGCCCTCGGAGCCGATGGTCTTGACATCTTCATCCTCACAGAAAATGAAGGGATAGCAGTCCTGCGTCACCACGACGTTGGAGTTGCGGGAAAGATCGCCGTAGGTGGAGATGAACTTGAGGCGGATGGCCTTGGTATATCTTTCCGTGTTCGGGGCCACTACCACATGGACGGACGTGGTATAATCGCCGGATGACGGGGTAACCGTCACGGCATCGTCGGAAACTTCGCAGGTCCAGCTGCCATTGGTAAAGATCACGTCGTCGAATTCGCCGCCGTCGGGGCCGAATTCAAAAGTGGACACGTCGGGCGTGACATAGAAATTGGTATCCTGGTCGCAGGACACTGCCATCAGGCAGAGGAACACAAGTAGCAGATAACGTTTCATACTGCAAAATTATCATTTTTTTTTCATACCTTCGCATCCCAAACAATGAGGATGGCACACAAACTTCCGGCTTTTCTGGTCAGCGTCTTTCTGGTGCTGACCGCCGCGGCCCAGTTCACGGGCTGCGAGAAATACGTGCTGCCCGACATCAGCCTTTCGCCCGACACCCTCTATTTTCGTGCCGGAGCCGATTCGGCCGACATCCAGCTCCACACCAATGTCATCACCGCGCCGGAGCAGGACGACGACGCCCACTGGATCTCCGCCTGGCCCGAATGGTTCGACGCCGACAGCCCCGTGACGATCTATGTCAAAGAAAATACCGATTCGACATCGCGAATCGGTATCCTCTATTTCAGGTCGGAAGCTGTAGAAAAGAAGCTGGTCGTCATCCAGGAAGGATTAGATTCCGGGTCAAGCCCGGAATGACGAGGGGTGTCACCCCGGGGTTTATTTCTTTACTTCCATGACGTTACCGTGGTCTTTGACCACGCCGCGGAGCCAGCGTTCCCGGAACTTGGGATGAATGGGTGATTCCGGAATGGGCTTGCCGGAACCGTTGGACTGGAAGGTGCCGTCCGGATTCTGGCGCTTGACATTGCCGTCCATGTATTTCACCAGCAGATAGTTGCCCAAATCCGTCCATTTGTCGAACAGATACTGCGAGCGGTGCTGGCACCATTCCGTGAACATGCGCCTGGCCTGGCTTTCATTGCCGTTCTCCACCATCTTGAGCGCCCGTGCATCCAGGGTTTTCACCATTTCGACATTCTCGTTTTCATACTCGTCGATGGCCGCGCGGATCTCGGGTTGCACCCGGTCGTAGAACAGATAGGCGAACTGCGCCACTCGGTTGAAAAGCCAGAAGGCCGAGGTCGGACTGTATTCGAGCATCGAGCCGTTGCCCTCACGGAAGCATTCGGGGACATCGTTAATATTGGTATAGATGGGTGTCAGGGCGCTGAAGGCGGCATCGTCCACTGCGAACCAGAGCAGGCCGCCCACTACGTCGGGCAACCAGCTGCGGGCCTGGCCCAGATACCAGAAACCGGTCTGCTGCGTGGCAATCGAACGCTCGAACAGGTATTCCTTGCCGTCAAGCTCAAAACTCATGGGACGCCAGCGATAGGGCGTACGGCTCACGCCAGCACCCAGGTCCTCGCTGAAATCGAGGGGCGTGCCTTCATAATGGTCACGCATCACGTCGGCCAGGGCCTTGACGGTCACTTTCTGCGCGGGCTTGACATAGAGCGGCATCTTGTTGGCGGGATTCTCTCCCAGGGCGAAATCGAGATACTTGTCTGCGTCGAAATTGGCACCACCCAGCAGGCGGAAAGCCGACCACACGCGCGCCTCGCAGCCGCGGAGCGCACCCCAGTCGGCCGGGCAGTAGGCATCGCAGAAGCTGAATTCTGCATCGCTGCCCGTAAAGAAACCCTTCTCCCGGGCAAACGAGATCACGTCGGGCGCGTAGAGGCAGTTTTCCGGATCGTTGAGCGGAAAATGATGGATGCGGCTCTGGTTGGCATGCGCGCAGATCATGCCGTCGGGGATGCGGACCGCTACCCAGACAGCGCCTTTCTGCTCACCTGTGCCCACGATCTCGAAGATCCAGCACTCGTCCTTGTCTGCAATCGAAAAACTCTCACCCTCAGAGCAATAGCCGTAGGTCTGCACGAGCTCGTCGATGATTTTGATTGCCTCGCGGGCCGTGCGGGCGCGCTGCAGCGTGATGTAGATCAACGAACCGTAGTCGATGATGCCGTCCTTGTTCTCCAGGCCCGGGCGGCCGCCGAAGGTGGTCTCCATGATGATAAGCTGGTGCTCGTTCATGTTGCCCACGGTCTGGTATGTGTGGGGCACCTGGGCGATCTTGCCACGGTAAAAGCCGCTGTCCCAGTCATATACGTCGAGCAGCGACCCGGCCGGATGATTGGCGGCGGGACGAAAATAAAGCTCTCCGAAAAGCTGGTGGGAATCGGCGGCGTAGGTTACCATGCAGGAACCATCGGCGGAGGCTCCCTTGGTTACGATGACGTTGGTGCAGGCGTCTGCCGCGGGGTGCGAGAAGAGCAGCACGCAGGCGGCAAGGGCGAGGATTCGTTTCATTCTGTCAGGATTTTGGTCTGGTTTTGTTCCACGAAGATAAAAAAATCACTTATCTTTGCCAAATGAACCGTATTCTTCCCATCCTCCTTTTTGCAGCGACGCTGCTGCTGGGCGCCCCGGTCGCACTGGCGCAGGAACCGCAGCAGCCCGATATCGACGAAGTCATCGCCAAGCAGATCGATAACCTGACCCGCACCTTCAAGCTCGACGAAGTGCAGGTGTTCTACGTCGATTCGATCCTGCAATACAACTTCCACGCGCTGAACGACGAATTCGAAGAAACCCGGAAAGGCGGTGCCAGCAACGCCGAAACCTTCCAGGCTATCTCCGACAAATGGATGGATGCCACCGACCAGGCCTTCGAGCGCGTCTTCACGGAAGAGCAGTGGAAGAAATACATGAAGTCGACTTACGGCAAGGAGAAAATGCGCCGCGACAAACGGATGAGCGAACGCAATCCTTCCGCATCACAGAAATAATAGTTTGCAGGGATTCCCTGCATCCCCCGGTTTTTCCAGTCAGCCAGCGCGAAATCGCATCCTGCGGCATGTCCGCACTGGTAGTCGTGCATCGTGTCGCCGATGTAGAGCGTCGTGGCCGCTTTCGCGCCCGTTTTGGCGAAATACGCCAGCATCGGGTCGGGGAAAGGCTTGTGGCGCACGGAGTCGGCCGCACACACGACGGCGTCGAAACGCGGCAGAAGCTGGGCCAGATGCGGGTCGTATTCCAGTTCGAACTGGGAGCGGGACGTGACCACGCCGGTCCGCACGCCTCTTTCTTTCAGCGCATCGAGCGTCTCCTCCACCCCGGGGAACGGCGTCACCAGGTACATCAGTTCCTGGAAATGCTCCTCCCAGACTTCGGCGAAACGGTCTTTGTTGGAGTAGCCCAGCGTCGCGGAGGCCTTGGCGCTCGGAATCCCGAAAAAGTTGTAGGCCTCGTCGTAGCTCACTTCGCGGCCGGTCAGTTCGCGGATGGTCTGCATGAGCGAGAGCACGCCCGTGCGCTCGGTATCGAGCAGCGTGCCGTCGATGTCGAACACGAAGTCGGTGTAGGCTTTCATCGCTTGTCGATCTTGATGAGCACCGGCAGGTGGTCGCTGTAACCGTTGTCGAAGGTGTTGCCGTAATAGCTGCGGCGCGGGGCCCCTTTGCGGAGCATGAAATTGCGGCTGAAGATCTCACCGTAGTGGTTTTTGCCGTCGATGCGGCAGATGCGGAAGCCCTTGAGCCCGGAATAGGAGGGCAGCATGTTGTTCGAGACGATGATGTTGTCGTAGAGCACCCAGCGGTGGTTGTGGATACTGGTCCCCTTCCCTTCGTCGGAGAGTTTCCAGAACGGATTGAAATACTCCCCGTCCGGCACGTTGAAAATGTTCTTGTGCGCCCGGAGCAGCATGGCAAGCGATTCGTCGGAAGGATTGTCGTTCATGTCGCCCAGGATCACGACCTTGATGTCGGGATAGTCGCGGCGCATGGCGGCGGCATGGTCGCGCAATGTCTCGGCGCCGGCCCGCCGGAAACCTTCGGAGGCGGCGACGCCGGTCCGGCGCGACAGGAAATGGCAGATGTAGAAGGCGAACATCTCGCCGTCGAGGGAGCCCCAGGCCGACAGGATGTCACGGCCGATGTACTCCCGCCCGCTGCGCAGTACCAGCTTCAGCGGCTCGCAGCCCATGAGCGTAAATTTGTCGGGGCGATAGAGCATGCCGACCTCCACGCCGCGGGCGTCGTTCGATTCGAAATGGATGCATTTGTAGTGAGCACCTGTCATCCGTTTCTGCGCCACCAGGTCCTGCAGGACCTTGAGGTTCTCGACTTCCGACACGCCGGCCACTACCGGGAAACCGTTGTGGGCCGAGGCGACAGCCGAGAAGATTTCGCTCAGGTTCTCGAGTTTCTTGAGGTACTTGTCGCGGGTCCAGCGCCGGTCGCCCATCGGGGTGTACGCGTCGTCATCGGTCTGGGGATCGTCTATGGTATCATAGAGATTCTCGAGATTGTAGAACATCAAGGTATAAGCCATACCACAAATATAAGAAAAATCTGGGATAATTCGTGCAGTTTTGCTATCTTAGCGATTTATTATATTGGATGATTCCGGCATGAAAAAAATATACGAAAACAATTTCTGGTACTATGTGCTTCGGTATCTTACCGATGCCTTTTTCCGGGGTTGTTTCAAGCGCTTGCAGTATGTCGGTCGCAAGAACGTTCCGAAAGACGGCGCCGTGATCCTGGCACCCAACCACTGCAACGCCCTGATGGATGCTTTCGGCGTCCTGGACATGGACCACAGCCACAAGGTATTCGTGGCCCGCGCCGACATTTTCCAGAACCCGATTGTCAAGAAGTTCCTCACTTTCTTGAAGATTATGCCCATCCACCGGGTGCGCGACGGTTTCCGCAGCGTGCTGAGCAGTGACGAAACCACAGAAAAATGCATCGAGGTACTCAACAATCAGGTGCCTTTCTGCATCTTGCCAGAAGGAACGCACCGCTCGATGCACAGCCTGCTCCCGTTGGGTAAAGGCTTGTCGCGCATTGCCTGTGGCGCAGCCAGGACGATCACGGACGGACGGCACGTGTACATCGTGCCCATCGGACTGGAATACGGCGACTATTTCCGCCTGCGGTCAAGCCTGCTGGTATCCATGGGACAGGCCATCGACGTGACGGAACTGATCGCCGCCCACCCGGAAATGAACGAGCCCCAGCTGCTCAATCTGATCCGCGAACTGACGGCCGACAGCCTGAAGCAGCAGATTGTCTACCTCCCGGATGACGGCGACTACGAAGCCGTCTGGGAGCTGGCGAAACTCATGAGCGGCAACATTTCCGAATACCGGCTGCAGGAACGCAAGGCAGCCAACCGTGCAGCCGTGGAACAACTGGAACGGCTCCGCGAACAGAAGCCGGACAAGGCCCGGACGCTCTTTGAAAAGGCCGTAGCCTGGAAGCAGGCACGGCAGGAAGCCAAAGTAAGCCTCCACGCCGCCCGCACCCGCCACCCGCTGGGCGCAGCGCTGTGGCGGACGGTCAAGATGCTCCTGGCCCTTCCCTTCGGGCTGGCCTTCACGCTGGTCTCCGTCCTGGCCTGGGGCGGCGGCGAATGGCTTGCCGGACGCACGGATGACCCTTCTTTCCGCAACTCGCTCCGCTTCGGCGTCGTGACGATCGTGTGGACCATCCTGCTGATCGTCGCCGCGGTGGTGCTGTTCTGTACGGTCAGATGGTACTGGGCCCTGGCGGCGCTTGTGCTGCTGATGCCGGCCCCCTTCCTGGCCTATGAGTGGTTCGAGCAGCTGCGGCGGCTGGCCTCCTCCTGGCGCTACCTGTGCAACAGCCGCCTGCGCCGCCAGAAGCAGGTTTTGATGGATGAACTGAATGAAGATTTGGAAACAAATAAAAAACAATGATAGCATGAAAAAACTTTTTGTTCTGCTGGTCGCCCTGACCATGGTCGCCGGGGCGTCGGCCCAACAGAAGAAAGCCGTCGAGAAGACAGGGTTCTCGTTCGGCGGTTTTCCGATTGTGGCTTTCGACCAGGACAAGGGCCTGCAGCTCGGCGCTCTGGCCAACATCTATGATTTCGGCAAAAGCGGCTGGTATCCCAACCCCCGGCAGCAGCTGTATCTGGAAGCTTCCTGGTTTACCAAGGGCTCGCAGCTCTACACGCTGAGCTATGACAACCGTTTCCTGATTCCGGGCGTACGCTTTTCCTTCGCCGCCCAGTTCTACAATGAAAAAGCGCTGGACTTCTACGGCTTCAACGGCTACGAATCGTACTTCGATGCCGATCTGAACACAAAAGGATTCTACAAGATGGGCCGGAAGCTCCCTTACGGCAAGCTCGACTTTACAGGAAAGATCGTCGGCAACCTTTACTGGAAATTCGGCTATCACTTCAAGTATTTCATCCTGAATGAGTTCGAAAACGACAACACGAAGACCCTGCCTTACGAGAAAACGCTCTTCTCCTGGTACAAGGACCTGGGCATGATCGCCCCCGACGAGCACAACGGTGGCATGTCCAGCGCCTGGCGCGCCGGCCTGTGCTTCGACAACCGCGACGTGGAGAACGCCCCGACCCGCGGCGTCTGGGCCGACGCCTTCATGGAATGGGCACCCAAGTGGATGGGCACCAACAAGCCCTACGGCCGTTACTACGCCGTGATGCGGCAGTATATCCCCTTCATGAAGAATGGCAACCTGGTCTTCGCCTACCGTGCCAGCGTACAGGGCTTCATCGGCAATCCGGCTTTCTACATGCTGCCTTTCGAGTCGATCCTGGGACCCGGCTATGACCGCGACGGTTTCGGCGGCTACCGCACCATCCGCGGCATCATGCGCAACCGCATCCAGGGCAAGGCCATCTGCTATTTCAATACCGAGCTCCGCTGGCGTTTCGCCACGGTCACCGTCCTCAAGCAAGAGCTGACCTTCGGCGCCAACGCCTTCTTCGACGGTGGCCGGGTGCTGCAGAACTACAGCTTCACCGAACCCAAGTCGGGCTATCCTGATTTTCTCACCCAAAAGGGAGTTGAGAAATTCCACCTGGCAGCCGGCGGCGGCCTGCGCTTCATCCTCAACAAGAACTTCATCATCGCCGTCGACTACGGCCGTGCCTTCAACAAGCAGGATAACGGCAAGGGCGGTTCCCTCTACATCAATACCGGATATCTCTTCTGATGCCTATGAAAAAATTCCTCTGTTCCCTGCTCGTGGTGGCGGCCGGCCTTCTTTCGACAGCCTGCCACGACGAGATTATCCAGAAACTCGACGAGCTGGAAGACCGCACCGACGAGCTGCTGCTCATGTGCAACCAGCTGAACGAGAATCTGGGCACCCTGCAGAACCTGGTGGAAGTCATCCAGCGGCAGGACATGATCACCGGCATCACGGAGATCCGCTCAGGCAACACGGTGACGGGTTACCGCGTGAATTTCGTGCAGCACGAACCCATCACCATCTACAATGGTTCCGACGGCAAGAAGCCGCTGGTCGCCAGCCGGCAGGACCCCGACAACCGGAACTACTACTGGACGGTCCAGTATGGCGACGATGACTGGGACTGGCTGTACGCCCCTGACGGCACCAGGATGCTCGCCGTCGGCGTGCTGCCCTATGTCACAATCCGCAACGGGATGTTCGTTTTCTCGACCGACGGCACGAACTGGATCGAACTCGGCAAGGCCGACGGCGAAGACGGCGACCAGATGTTCAAGAGCATCGACACCTCCAATGCCAATTACGTGATCATCACCCTCACCACGGGTGAGGTTTTCAAGATCCCCACCTACAGTGCTTTCCTGGCGCTCAAGTACGAGTACGACAAGGCCAATGAATCGGTGGACGCACAGGTGGAGATCATACGCGCCACGCAGGAAAAACTGACCTGGATCACTTCCATCGATCCCATTCTGGATGGCACTGACACCACGGGCCTGACTGTATCCCTGTCGAACGGCAAGCAATTCAGCATCCACGACTGGACCACGACGCTGAGCCCCGCCATCTTCGTCAAGCGCGACACCGACGGCCACCTGTACTGGGCCTACACCATCGGGCTGTCCCCGGAGACCTGGGTCCTCACGCCCGAAGGAAAGAAAGTCCCCGCCGAGACCGGTTCCGTAGAAACCCCGCTGGTTTCCGTGACCCGCGACACCGACGGCCAGTATTACTGGGTGGTCATTACCCGGGACAGCACCGAGTTCCTGCGCTCTAAGGTCGCCGGCGACTGGCAACCCCGCGCCATCGATTCGGTCCAGCGGATCTTCCTGTCGGTCGACAACTATGCCGACTCCCTGGTCCTCGTGCTCAAGGACAGCACCCGTTTCGTCCTGCCCAAGCAATACAGCGTCACTTTCTCCGATGCCGACGGAAAACCCATCAACGGGAATATCTCCATGAAAGGCAAGACGGAGACCGTGGTCCGCTACCAGGCCAGCGGCAACAATCCTTCACTGTCCCTGCTCACGCAGGGAGGACTCAGCGCTTCGCCTTCGAAACTGGAAAACGGCGATCCCTGTTTTGTGGTCAAGACCGATTATGGTTTTTCTGCTGCAACAGCCAAGATCGTCGCGGTGTTCACCTTCCCGGAGGACGTCTCACCCGTCACCATTGTCAAAACCTTCACCGTCTCAAAGGAGTAAGCCATGATGAAACACAAATCTCTCTTCTCTCTCCTCCTGCTGGCGGTGCTGCTGTGCGGCTGCCATACGCAGATCGATTCCGACATCAGGGTCCTGGAACGGCGCATCGAAAAACTCGAACAGCGCTGCAATGAAATGAGCACGACGCTGAGCGGCATCCGGACCATGCTCGACAACCTGAACCAATACGACTTCATCACCGACATCAAGCCTTTCTATACCAACGGGGCCGTAGCCGGCTATACCATCAGTTTCACCCACTCCGATCCCATCGTGCTCTACAACGGAACCGATGCCGAAACGCCGATCCTGGGCGTGAAGAAAGGAGAAGACGGGATCTGGTACTGGTCGGTCCGCTATCCTTCGCAGTCCGAAGATACGTTCATCACCGACAATTTCGGTGTCCGTATCCGGACTGATGCCGGATCCCCGCTCATCAAGATCGAGAACGGCCACTGGATGGTCTCCTATGACAACGGCGATGTCTGGCGCGACCTGGGCCGAGCCACCGGTGAAGACGGCGCCTCGTTCTTCTCCAGCGTAGAGAACAAAGGCGACTACATCCAGTTCAACCTGCTCAACGGAACCACGATCCAGGCCCCGACCTGGGCCGCTTTTGAAAAGCTGCAGGAGAATTGCCGCAAGACCAACGAGAACGTGGCATCGCTTACCTCGCTGGTGAAGCAGCTTACGGAAAAAGTATATGTCCAGAACATCTTCCCGATCCTGGACAAACGCGACACCATCGGTTTCAGCCTCCGGCTATCCAATGGCAAGACCTATTCCTTCTACAACGGCCAGGGCACGAACGTGCCGGTCATCGGCGCCCGCACGGCAAGCGGCAGCGCCGATCCGGACGCCCTGTACTGGACCATCCGTTACGGGAACGATCCCGTCCAGTGGATCCTGGATGAAAACGGCAATAAGATCCAGGCAAACGCCCCCGAAGGCAAGACCCCGAAGATCTCGCTCCAGCAAGTGAAGGGAGACCCGACCTGGTACTGGGCCGTCGCCTATGGAGACGGCGCCCCGGCCTTCCTTCTATACAAGGGAGCCAAGGTCGCGGCCAGCGTCGTGGTTCCGGAAACCGTGGTCCAGAAGGTCGTACAAGTCACCGACGACATGGTCCGCATCACCATTGCAGAAGGCCTGAGCGCGGAGGTTCCGCTACCACATGCCATCCAGGTCAAATTAACCTCACCTGTCGTCCGTGACACCCTGGTCATCGGATCGGGACAGACGCTCAGCTTCCGTTGCATCATTGAAGGGGCCGACGAGAAGACAGATTTGCTTCCGGTCTGCGATGAATATTTCTACGCCACTGCAACGACAACAACGAGCGACCATTCGGACTGGAAGATTTCCGTCACGGCGCCGACGCCTTTCAAGGCCCCGTCCAGTTCCAAACTCAATCTACTGATCTCCAACGGATACGGACAGATGAAAACCGTTGTCTTGAACCTGCAGCCCAAAGAATAAGGAGGATACGACCATGAAAAGAACATTTCTGACTGTCTGCATTCTGCTGTCCACCCTCCTGCTGGGAGGCTGCCATGAAGATATCGAGCGGCGCATCAACGCCCTGAAAGAAGATGTCTCGACCATCGAACAACGCCTGGCTACGCTCAACGAAGGGATCCGCAGCCTTTCATCGCTGGTGGAAGCCCTGGAGCAGAACGAACACATCACCAGCATCTCGCCCTGGACCGTCGGCAGCTGGAGCGGTTACTATGTGACCTTTACCAGCGGCACCGTCCTGTCGCTGCGCAACGGTATCGACGGCGTCGCTCCCATCGTCGGCGTCAACTACAACGAAACCTTCAACGCCTACTACTGGACCATCCAGATGGGCCCGTCGGGTACCGTGAACTGGATGACCACCAGCACCGGCCAAAGGGTCCGCGCCACGAGCATCGTGCCGGAACTCAAGATCGAAGACGGCGTCTGGTGGTACAGTTTCGACGGCAGTTCCTGGGTCAAGGCCGGCTGGGGTCCCGCACAGGGAGAAAGCGGCTCATCGGTGTTCTCGAGCATCGATACTTCCGATCCCTACTATGTGACCTTCACGCTCTCGAACCGTACCAGCTTCAAGATTCCGACGCAAAAGGCCATCGACGAACTGAATGCCCAGTGCAACTCGCTCAACAAGTCGATTGAGGGCTATTCCCGGCTGGTCAACGAGATTCCTTCGTCCACCTTCGTCAAATCCGTATCGGAATTCGAGGAAGAAGGGACCAGCGGCATCCGCATCACCCTGGAAGACGGGCAGGTGCTCACCATCCGCAACGGCTATGACAACCGGGACTCCGTGCTGCTGAGTGCCCGGAAATATACGGACGGCAAATCCTACTGGGTCTATCGCAGCCATTCGGACCAGGAATATCAATGGCTCCGCTATGAGGGCAAGATGATCTGTGTCTCCTATGAAGACATCACGCCCCATATCGGCATCACCGAATCGATGGGACAGCTCTATTTCACCGTTACCATCGGCGACGGAAAGACGGAGTTGATGCGCGATGCGAAAGGTAACCCCGTATGTGCCACCGGCAAGCTGGTCGAAGACTTCTTCAAGGCCGCCGATTTCTCGGATTCGCGCCAGGTGGTCCTGACCCTGTCGGACGGAACCCGGGTCACGCTCCCGCGTACGCGCGAACATGTCCCCTCCGTCAGCATGAAGCTTCGCAATGACTACGTGGAAGCCGCCACAGGCTATCTCCGGCAGATCATGCTCTACCTGACGGATACCTTGCCCACAAAGACGGCCCTTCCGGATTTTGAGAGCTATTGCGACAGCGCCGACATCCACATCGAAGCCCTCTGCCTCGACGACGGTTTCATCGAGGACCTGCAGGTCCGGTCTTTCAGCTCGAAAGAAGTGACAGGCGGTTTCGAATACAGCATGTCCATCGACGTATGCTTTACGACAGGCAGCGCCAGCGAATGGAATACGGCTTACCCTACCCGCATCGCCATCTTCGTTTCCTGGCTGGACAAGACCATCATGAAGGTGGCGCAGTTCCGGCGTGCCATCTTCCCGACCGCGCTTTCCCTTCCGGCTTCGGCCGAAGTCGAGGTGGGCAAGACCGTGAGAATCTACCCAAGCTGGACGCCTTCGAACGCGACCGAGACCACCACTACCTGGACGACCAGCGACGCAACGGTCGCTACGGTTTCGACCAAGGGCGCAGTGACAGGCGTCAAGGCGGGGACCTGCACCATTACCGCCAAATCCAGGCACCTGACAGCGACCTGTACCGTAACAGTAAAACCCGCAGCACCTTAGTGCTACGGGTTTTACCTTGATCTGTGGTCCCTGCAGGACTTGAACCTGCGACCCACGGATTATGAGTCCGCTGCTCTGACCGACTGAGCTAAGGGACCAAATTTGCCGAACCAGCAGGCTCGGCAAATTTACTTATTTACACTTTGATCTCGACTTCGACGCCGCTGGGAAGTTCCAGCTTCATGAGGGCGTCCACCGTCTTCGGGGAAGAGTTGTGGATGTCCAGGAGGCGACGGAAAGAATTGAGTTCAAACTGCTCACGTGCCTTCTTGTTGACGAAGGTCGAACGGTTCACCGTGAAGATCTTCTTGTCGGTCGGAAGGGGAATCGGGCCGCTGACGACAGCACCGGTAGCCTGCACCGTCTTGACGATCTTGTCGGCCGACTTGTCAACCAACGCGTGGTCGTAAGATTTGAGTTTAATTCTGATTTTCTGGCTCATTATACTAAATTTTAACAATTTTACTCATCATCATCTGAATATCTGCGCGGTCCGCCATGCTTGTCGATGATCTCCTTGGCCAGGTTCGCCGGAACCTCCGCGTAGTGGGAGAATTCCATGGTGCTCGTGGCACGACCGGAGGTCAGGGTACGCAGGACGGTCACATATCCAAACTGCTCTGCGAGCGGAACTTTTGCCTTCACGATGCGGGCGTTGCCCTTGGAGTCCATGTCGACGATCTGGCCGCGGCGGCGGTTGAGGTCGCCCACCACATCGCCCATGTAATCTTCGGGGGTCACCACTTCCAGCGACATGATCGGCTCCATCAGCACCGGTCCGCACTTGCGCACGGCGTTGCGGAACGCGACGCGGGCGCAGATCTCGAACGAAAGCGCATCGGAATCGACCGGGTGGAAGCTGCCGTCGAGGAGACGGACCTTCAGCGAGGTCATCGGACAACCGCAAAGAACGCCGTTGAGCATCGCGGCACGGAAACCTTTCTCGACCGAAGGGATGAATTCCTTCGGAATGTTTCCGCCCTTGACCTCGTCCACGAACTGGAGTCCGGTGACGCCTTCGTCAACCGGGCCGATCTCGACCACGATGTCGGCGAACTTGCCCCGGCCGCCCGTCTGCTTGCGGAAGACCTGACGGTGCTGGTAAGCCTTGGTAACAGCTTCTTTATAGTTGACCTGCGGCGCACCCTGGTTGATTTCCACATTGAATTCCCGGCGGAGACGGTCCACGATGATGTCGAGATGAAGCTCGCCCATTCCGCTGATGATCGTCTGTCCGGTGTCGACGTTTGTCTGGACGGTGAAGGTAGGGTCCTCTTCGGAAAGCTTGCCCAACGCAATGCCCAGGCGCTCAAGGTCCTGCTGCGTCTTCGGCTCCACGGCGATACCGATCACGGGATCGGGGAACGTGATGGATTCGAGGACGATCGGATGGTTCTCGTCGCAGACTGTGTCGCCAGTGCGGAGTTCCTTGAAACCGACGGCGGCGCAGATGTCGCCCGCTTCGACGAAGTCGATGGGGTTCTGCTTGTTGGAGTGCATCTGATAGAGGCGGACCACCCGTTCTTTCTTGCCGGAACGGGTATTGAGCACCTGATGGCCCGCATCGAGATGGCCCGAGTAGGCACGAATGAAAGCCAGACGGCCGACGAACGGGTCCGTGGCGATCTTGAAGACCAGGCCGCAGAAAGGTTCGGAAGCCATCGGCTTGCGCTCGACCTCACGGTCGGTGCGCGGATCCGTGCCGTGAACGCTGCCTTTGTCAAGCGGCGAAGGCAGGTACCGCATCACGGCATCGAGCAGGAACTGGACACCTTTGTTCTTGAACGACGAGCCGCAGCAGGTCGGAACGACGGCCATGTCGATGGTCGCTTTCCGGAGTGCGTCGATGATCTCCTGATCGGAGATCGAATCGGGATCGTCAAAGAACTTCTCGAGGATCTCGTCGTTGTATTCGGCGACGGACTCGATGAGCTTTCCTCTCCACTCCTCCACCTCGGCCACCATGTCGGCGGGAACAGGTTTCTCCTCGTAGTTGACGAGTTCCTTGCTGTTGCCGTCATAATAGTAGGCCTTCTTGGCGATCAGGTCCACGATGCCTTCGAAATGTTCTTCGGCACCGATGGGGAGACAGATCGGAATGGCGCGGGCGCCCAGCTTCTCATGGATATCTTCGACAACGGCAAGGAAATCCGCGCCGGTACGATCCATCTTGTTGACGTAGGCGATCTTGGGGACATGGTATTTGTCCGCCTGACGCCATACCGTCTCCGACTGGGGCTGCACGCGGCCGACGGCACAGAAAGTAGCAATCGTTCCGTCCAAAACGCGGAGCGAACGCTCGACTTCGACCGTGAAGTCCACGTGACCCGGAGTGTCGATCAGATTGATCTGATATTGCTCGCCATTGTAATGCCAGAAGGCCGTGGTCGCGGCCGACGTGATGGTAATGCCACGCTCCTGCTCCTGGACCATCCAGTCCATGGTAGCAGCGCCTTCATGCACCTCTCCGATCTTGTGGGTCTTGCCCGTATAATAGAGGATGCGTTCGGACGTGGTGGTCTTACCGGCATCAATGTGCGCCATGATACCGATATTGCGCGTATATGTAAGGTCTCTTGCCATTTGCGCAGAATCAAAAGCAGATTAGAAACGGAAGTGGGCAAATGCCTTGTTGGCCTCTGCCATCCTGTGCATATCCTCTTTCCGCTTGAATGCTGCACCTTCGTTGTTGTATGCAGCCATGATCTCTGCAGCCAGTTTCTCCGCCATGGAGTGGCCGGAACGCTTGCGGGCGAAGACAATCATGTTCTTCATCGAAAGGGAGATCTTTCTTTCCGGACGTACCTCCATAGGGACCTGGAAGTTGGCACCGCCGACACGACGGCTCTTCACCTCGACCTGCGGGGTGACGTTTTCGAGCGCCTTCTTCCAAATATCGATAGGAGCCTGTTCAGAATCTTT
>JAEETO010000124.1 GCA_016290385.1 Bacteroidales bacterium
TATGGAAATGATGTCTTCCGGGTCATGGCGGTGGATTCATTGCGGGTGCCGAGTGTTGTTACACGAGATATCTTGTATGTTCGGTTTCTAGAAATTCCGGGTCAAGCCCGGAATGACGTTACAAATGAGCCTGATTCTATTCGTCATGCCGGACTTTATCCGGCATCTCTCCATGTCTTCGTCGTGCATCTGCCGTCGAAGCGCGGCGGTGCGCGGGCATCGCAGGACCGGCGGCAGGCCGTGCTGCAAGTGCTCGAACAAGCTGTCGACTCCTTGTTTCAATTGGACTCTGCCAGCCGCATCGTCGTCATGGGCGATTTCAATGATACTGATGCCCGCGTAGAAGGGCTGTCCATACCGCAGTTCGATGGACCGCCTGCTGCGCCCGGCACGCTCAAATATCATGGCCGCTGGGAACAGATCGACTGGTTCTGTGTGTCGCCGGCCCTTGATTCGCAGGCCCGTATGCAGATTTTCGCACCCTCTTTTCTGTTGGAACCAGATGCCGCCTGGCTGGGCAGCAAGCCGCGTCGCACCTATGTCGGACCGCGACACAACGGCGGCCTGTCCGACCACCTGCCCATTATTTTGAAACTGTTTCACTGAAAAATTGCTAATTTTGGGCGTATGAAGCAATATCTCGACCTCCTGCGGCTCATTGAAACCCATGGCACCTTCAAGGGCGACCGGACCGGCACCGGCACCACCAGCGTATTCGGATATCAGATGCGGTTCAATCTCGCAGACGGTTTCCCGTTGCTGACCACCAAAAAAGTACACCTGAAAAGCATCATCTACGAACTGCTCTGGTTCATCGCGGGTGACACCAATATCAAATATCTGAAAGACCACGGCGTCTCGATCTGGGATGAATGGGCCGACGAAAACGGCGAACTGGGTCCGGTCTACGGACACCAGTGGCGCTCCTGGCCCACGCCGGACGGCGGCAAGATCGACCAGCTCTCGCAAGTCATCGAGCAGATCCGACACAATCCCGACAGCCGCCGCCTGATTGTCTCGGCCTGGAACCCCGCTGAAGTCGACAGGATGGCCCTGCCGCCGTGCCATACCCTCTTCCAATTCTATGTGGCCGACGGGCGGCTCAGTTGCCAGCTCTATCAGCGCAGCGCCGACGTATTCCTGGGTGTGCCGTTCAACATTGCTTCCTATGCCCTGCTGACGATGATGGTGGCGCAGGTGTGCGGGCTGCAGCCCGGCGATTTCGTACACAGTTTCGGCGATGCACATATCTATTCGAACCACCACGAACAGGTCGCGTTGCAACTGTCCCGCGAACCGCGTCCCCTGCCGAAGATGCTGCTCAACCCTGAAAGAAAGAGCATCTTCGATTTTGTTTATGAAGATTTTACCCTGACCGGTTACGACCCGTGGCCGGCCATCAAAGCCCCCGTTGCTGTATGAAAGACAACATCAGCCTCATCGGCGCAGCAGCCGAAAACAATGCCATCGGCTACCGCGGCCTGATTCCGTGGCACATCCGTGCCGATTTCCAATATTTCAAGCGCATCACGATGGGCCATCCCGTCATCATGGGACTGGGCACCTGGCGTTCTTTCAGCGAACACTGCCTGCCCGGCCGTCGCAACATGGTGGTCTCCGACCAGCCGCTCACAGAAGCCGACCGTGCTTCCGGCGCTGAGTTCTTTTCCACGCCCGACGAGGCACTGGCCGCAGCTGCCGGTTCGCGTGAAATATTCATTATCGGCGGCGGCATGATGTACCGGCAGATGATCGAGCGTGCCGACCGGATTTATGTGACCCGTATCCACACTGTCGTGGAACCGGCCGATGCCTTTTTCCCGGAAATCGATCCGGAACGCTGGGTAGAAACCTTGCGGAGCATACGCTATCATGATGAAGCCTCCGGGCTGGACTATACCTTCCTGCTGTATGAAAAGAGAAAATAAAACCAGCCGCGAATCCTTCAGCAGTTCGTTCGGCATTCTGGTTGCCCTGGCAGGCTCTGCCGTCGGACTGGGCAATCTGTGGCGTTTTCCCTATCTGGTAGGAGAAAACGGCGGTGCTGCATTCATCCTGATCTATCTGGCTTTCGTGCTCCTGCTGGGCATTCCGTTGTTGCTCTCGGAATTCATCATCGGACGGCGCAGCCAGGCCAGTGCGCGGCAGGCTTTCAAGATTCTGGCACCGGACGGGCACTGGGGCTTCACGGGCCTGCTGGCGGTGATTTGCTGTACGCTTATCCTGTCGTTCTACTCGGTAGTTGGCGGCTGGGGCATCGAATATTTCGTGAAAGCTGTCAAATTTGATTTCACAAATGCCAGCGACGAGACCCTGTCGTCCATGTTCTCGACTTTCTCCTCCTCTACATGGGCGCCGCTGATCTGCCACACGGTTTTTCTGGTGGTGACGGCAGGCATTGTCGTTTCCGGTGTCAAGAAAGGCATTGAGAGCTTCTCGAAGATCATGATGCCGGTGCTTTTCGTCATCATGACCGGTATTGCCATCCGCTCGCTGACGCTGCCGGGCGGGGGTGCCGGCGTGGAATACATGTTCAAGCCCGACTGGTCGGAAGTAACGGGCAAAACCTTCCTGGCAGCACTCGGACAGGCCTTTTTCTCGCTGTCGCTGGGTAGTGGCATGGTCATTACCTACGGCTCATACGTAAAGAAACACGAGCGTATCCTTTCGCTTTCCGTGCAGACGGCACTGGCTGATACTGCCTTTGCGCTGATTGCCGGCTGCGCCATCATGCCGGCCGTATTCGCTTTCGGCATCAGTCCGAGCGAAGGCCCCGGCCTGGTGTTCACCACCTTGCCGTTCATTTTCGGCAAATTGCCGATGGGTGGCATCATAGCCATCCTTTTCTTCTTTGCGTTGCTTCTGGCCGCTCTTACTTCATCGATTTCGGTGATGGAGGTGATCATTGCCTCGGCCATGGAAGAATTCAAGCTGAAGCGGAAAACCGCCGTGACGGCTGTTTTCATAGGCATTTGGATCCTGGGCTGCCTGTGTTCCCTGTCACTTGGCCCGATGAGCGGATGGAAAATCATGGGCAAGTCGGTCTTCGACCTGTTCGATTATCTGTCGGCCAACGTCCTGATGCTGATCGGCGGCCTGCTGGTGGTGATCTTCGTTTCGTGGAAACTGGGCAAGAAAGCCTTGCACGAAGAGTTGACCAATGGCGGCACGCTGAAGATTCCCGACTGGGTCATCGACACGATATTCTTCCTCATCCGTTTCGTCGCCCCCACGGCCATCCTGATCATCATGATCTTCCAGTACGTCTCGTAACGCGGCGGACTCAGGATAGCGACTGCGTCAGTTCCACGAACTCCTCGACCGACAATTGTTCGGGACGGGCGTCGAGGTACGGGATATAGTCCGGGAGCTTCGGCAGGGTAGCGAGGATGGGTTTCAGCGAGTTGCGGATGGTCTTGCGCCGCTGGTTGAAGGTGGTCTTGACCACACGCTTGAACAGGTCTTCGTCGCAGTCGAGCGTGCCGCGCCCGTTGCGGGTGAGGCGGATTACCGCGCTCTTGACCTTGGGCGGCGGCAGGAACGCCCCTTCTCCCACGGTAAACAGGTATTCGATGTCATACCAGGCCTGCATGAGTACCGACAGGATGCCGTAGGTCTTCGAGCCGGGGCCTGCTGCCATGCGTTCGGCCACTTCCTTCTGGATCATGCACACCACTTCGGGCACCTGCTCACGAAAGTCCAGCACCTTGAAAAAGATCTGCGAGGAGATGTTGTAGGGGAAGTTGCCGATGATGGCGAATCGTCCCGGGAAGAGTTTCCCCAGGTCGAGCTTCAGAAAATCAGCTTCATACAGGCTGGGTGCCAGTTTCGGATAGTGTTCCAGCAGATAACGCACCGACTCGCTGTCAAGTTCCACGACCTTCAGTCCGATGTCCGGGTCCTGGAGCAGATATCTGGTGAGCACGCCCGTGCCCGGACCCACCTCCAGCACAGGCCCGCGGCTCCGGAGCGATGCCACGATGGCCTGTGCGACGGACTGGTCGGTGAGGAAATGCTGCCCGAGGGCTTTCTTGGGCCGGACTGCCTGCATTACTCGGCGATGAAATACTTGTACATGCGCTGGATGCCCTGATGCAGCACATTATGCGTGCCTTCCGCATCGTGGGAGCCGCTGCAGATGATGACGAAGCCGTATTTGTCTTCCGGATGGAAGAACATGGCGCTGCTCAAGCCATAGGCGCCGCCCGTGTGGCCCACCAGGGTGATGCCGGGCACGTAGTCGTCAGCCAGCCAGAGATTCAGGCCATAGTGCTCCGGCTCGGAGCGCGGCACCTGCATGTCGCGGGAGCTTTCCTCCGAAATGATGCGGACGCCGTCGGGCGTAGTGCCGTAGTTCATGTGCATGGTCATGTAGCGGGCCAGGTCAAGGCCGGAGATCTTCATGCCGCCGGTCGGCGAGAAGATCAGAGCGTCATGGCCCATCGTATAGTTGGCCACTTTCTCGCTGCGGGGCGCATAGGCCTCGTCATAATTGTCCACGAATTTTTGATTATCCGCATCCCAGGAGTAAAGGTGCGCGAAGCGGCTCTTGTCGAGCGAATCCACGCAATAGCCGCCGTAGAGGCCCAGCGGACGCAGCACGTGGTTGACCACATACTGGTCGAAGCGTTCGCCCGACACGCGCTCAAGGATCGTTCCGGCCAGGTTGAGATTCAG
>JAEETO010000029.1 GCA_016290385.1 Bacteroidales bacterium
TTCCGGACAAAAGTGGCCCGCATGGACAGGATCCTTGGCGAGGTGTCCCTGGGCGTCCTGGCAGCGAGCCTGATCCTGGCCCTGCTGGGCTTCACCTTCGCTTCCATGCTGGTTCTCACCTGGTGGTACATCCAGCTGGCCGCCATCCTGGCCGCCCAGGCCCTCTACGAGCTGCTCCGGCTCTACAAAGAGAAAAGGATGGACCCGCGCACTGACAAGTACCTCAACCGTCTGGCCGGAATAACCGGCCTCGACCAGAATTCCCTGCGCTTCCGCTTCACCTGGTTCCATGAGCTGGCCAAGGGTGTCATCCTGCCCGTTTTCCTGCTGCTCTCGATTCCGTTCTGCCTTCAGTTGACGCTGGACGTATTCGATTTCGACGAGTTCTTCCATTCGATTTACATCGATCCTTTCCTCCATCTGACCGACAATGACGGCAAGGACGTCCTGCAGCTGTCCCTGCGCATCATCATCCGGCTTTCCTGCCTGTTCTTTGTTTTCCGCTATGCCAACAAAGTGTTCCGTTACCTGTGGATGAGCTGCCGCTATGCGGCTTTCTGCCGCAAGACCGGCCACACAAGACTGCACAGCAACGAGCTCAACCTCTCCCTCGGGAACAGCATCATCAGCGTGCTCGTCTGGATGCTGTACATTGCGGTCGCGGTCATCCTGATGAAGATTCCGGTCGGCTCGCTGGGACTGGTGGCCGGCGGTCTGTCTGCCGGTATCGGTATTGCCATGAAAGATACCATCAACAACTTCATCTATGGCATCCAGCTCATGAGCGGCCGCCTGCGCGTAGGCGACTACATCGAGTGCGACGGTTCCCGCGGCCAGGTGACGGACATGGGCTACCAGTACACCGAAATCTGCACGGACGAAGGAAACTCGATCATCTTTACCAACAGTTCGCTGTTCGACAAGAACTTCCTGAATCTGACCCGCAACAACCCCTACGAATACCTCAAGCTCAGCTTTACGGTCAAGTACGATACTGATGTCGAGCGTGCCAGAACCCTGCTGAAGGAAGCCTGCCAGGCACTCCTGACGAAAGACAAGGAAGGGCGGGACATCGTAGAACCGGGGTACGGCCTCCATGTCGTGGTCGACAAATTCGATGAGGGCGGCATCACCTTCGCCCTCAAGCAGGACGTGCTGGTGTCAGAACGCTACGGCTACATTTCCCGGGCGAAAGAATTGATTTTCAAGACCCTGGCTGCAAACAACATCGAGATCCCGTTCCAGCAGATCGCCGTCCACCTGGTCCAGGACCAGGGATGATCACTCGTGAATCTGGAAAATAGCGATCGCAAGTAGGGCGGCGGGCGCCACGAAGCGGATGAGGAAGAGAAGGGTCTTCAGCATCCAGGCGGGAACAGGGAGCGTTCCGCCATTGGTGAACTCGTCATACACTACTTTCCGCCCCAGCTTCCAGCCTGCGAAGATGACAATCAGAAGACCGCCCAGGAGCATCAGGAAGTCGGCAGACAAGAAGTCGAAGAGGTCGAAGATGTTCTTGTCCAGAACCTTCCAGCTGCTGAGCGGGCCCATCGAAAGGGAGCAGAGGCAACCCAGCACCCAGATCACGAAGAAGACCAGAACGTCGGCCACTGTCCGCTTCATCTTGAATTCTTCCATGCAGAAGGCCACGATCACCTCCAGGATGGAGATGGCCGATGTAAGGGCCGCCAGCAGCAGCGCCAGGAAGAAAAAGATGGCGATGACCCCGCCCAGCGGCATCTGGCTGAAGATATGCGGCAGGGTAACAAACACCAGATCAGGTCCTTCTCCGGGGCTGATGCCGAAGGCGAACACGGCCGGCATGATGGCGCAGCCGGCAATGAGGGCGAACACCGTATCGGCCGCGGCCGTCTGAGCGCTCAGGGAGATGATATTGGCGTCTTTCTTTACGTAGGAGGCGTAGGTGATAACCATGCAGCTACCCAGCGACAGCGAGAAGAAGGCCTGTCCCAATGCGGCCAGGAACGTCTGCGATGTCACCTTGGACCAGTCGGGCTTGAAAAGATAGCTTAAGCCGGGGCCGCTGCCGGGAAGTGTCATGGAACGGACGGCAATGCCGATGACGATGAGGAAGAGCAGCGGCATCATCACCTTGGAGAACTTCTCGATGCCTTTCTGCACACCCGCAATCACAATGCCGGCTGTCAAGGCAAGGAAGACTGTATGGCAGATCAGCGGCCGCCAGACAGAAGTCGAGAAGCTGGAGAACAGCGTCTTCAGGTTCTCCTGGTTCCCGTAGGTAAAGTCAAAACGGACGGACTTGAAGAGGTATTCGATCCCCCACCCGCCCACGACGGAATAGAACGACAGGATGAGGATGCAGCAAATGACTCCCAGTATGCCGGTGATGCCCCAGTGGGTTCCCGGCGCCAGGACCTGGAAGGCCCTGCGGGCACTGGCCTGGCTGCGACGGCCGATGATAAATTCGGCCAGCATGACCGGAAGCCCCGCCAGAATCACGAAACCCAGGTAAATGAGGATGAAGGCGGCACCGCCATTCTGGCCTACCAGATAAGGGAAGCGCCAAAGATTACCCAATCCCACGGCCGATCCGGCCATGGCCACCAGCACGCCGAACGAACTGGCGAATGAATCGCGCTTTGCGGGTTGATTGTCCGCTGTTCTCATACTATCGATTTTTAAAAGTCAACGATACAAATGTAATAAAAAATTATTCTTCTCCGGCCAGTTCCTGCAAGTGCTCGTTGACGCGGACGATGTCGGCAAGCAGGTCGTAGAGGCCGTCTTCGGAGAGGACGCCCCGCTTGAGGTCGCCTGGGACAAGGCCGGCCTCGTCGGCCTCGAAGTCCTCGCGCCACGCGCCGCTTTCCAGGTATTCCGTGAGGCGGTCGATGTCGACCTTCACGGTCTCGTAGGTATCGAGGGCGGCCTCCAACATCTGCACGGCCAGGGCCGTGCGGTCGAAGGCCGCCTCCATCGCTACGATTCGCTGAATCGTATATTCGTTCATTACCAGACTTTCACACGGTTCTCCGGAGCAACATAGTAAGCATCACCGGGCTGGATGTCAAAGGCTTCATACCAGGGATCGCACTGGGCCAGGCCGCCGTTGACACGGAGGAACATCACCGAGTGGACGTCCATCATCGTCAGGTAGCGGAGCATCTCTTCGGTCGTGCTGCCAGCCCATACATTGGCATACGAAAGGAAGAAGCGCTGCTCCGGCGTGAAGCCGTTGTCATCGGACAGGCGACCGTGCTCCTTCTGCCACATCTGGAAGGCGTTGTAGGCGATGTTCAGGCCGCCGTGGTCGGCGATGTTCTCACCCAGGCAGAGCGTGCCGTTGGCATGCAGTTCACCGGGAATCACCCAAAGGCTGTCGAAATAGCTGACCATCGCGTCGCAAGGTTTCTTGAACCCTTCGGCATCCGCTTCGGTCCACCAGTTCTCGAGGTTGCCCTCTTTCGTATAGTGGCGGCCCTGGTCATCGAAACCGTGGGTCATCTCATGGCCGATGACCACGCCGATGGAACCGTAGTTGGCAGCGGCGTCGGCCTTCAGGTCGAACAAGGGCGGCTGCAGGAAGCCGGCCGGGAAGCAGATTTCATTGGTGGTCGGATTGTAGTAAGCATTGACCATCTGGGCAGGCATCAGCCATTCGCTCTTGTCGACGGGCTTGTTGTAGCGCTTGTTGTAGTTCAGTTCCCAGTAGAAGTCAGAAGCGGCACGCACGTTCTCATACAGCGACTTGGACGGGTCGATGACCAGCGGGGTCAGGTCGTCCCATTTGTCGGGATAACCCACTTTCACGGTAAAGGCAGCCAGCTTCTCGAGCGCCCTGGCCTTGGTTTCATCGGTCATCCATTCCTGGGCCTGGATGCGCTCGCCCAGCGACTTCTGCAGATTGCCGACCAGTTCGATCATCTCGTCCTTGGCTTCTTTCGAGAAATACTTCTCCACGTACATCTGTCCCACGGCGTCGGACATCAGTCCATCCACCAGGCTGACGGCGCGTTTCCAGCGCGGGGTCATCTCCTGCGTACCATAGACCTTGTGCTCGTAGTCGAAGTCCTCCTGGGCGAAATCGTCGGAGAGCACCGAGCTGGCGCCGCGGACGATCTTCCAGCGGTACACGTCCTTGAGGTCTTCCAGCGGCGCTTTCATCAGCAGCTGGCAGGCCTTGGCCACGGGTTCGGGCTGGCCGAGGTCGACCTCGGTGGTCTTGTCGTAGCGGTAGTCCTTCAGGTAGCTCTTCCAGTCGAAGCCGGTGAGTTTTTCCATCTCATCGACGGTCATCTTGTGGTAGTTCTTCTCGGAAATGCGCTGCTCTTCCATGGAATAATGGGCGGCGGCCAGTTCGGTCTCGAGGGCCCAGATGCGGCGGACCTTGTCCTGCGCCGTCTTCTCGTCGTAACCGGCAAGCACGAAGAGATTCTTCATGTGCGTTTTCGTATCTTCACGCATCTTGACATTCTGCGGATCCTTCGAGGAATAGTATTCCTTGTTGCGGAGCGTCAGGCCACCCTGGGTGATGGCGACAATGTTGTTCTTCGAATCTTTTTCATCGGCATCGACATACATGCCGAAAAGCAGGTTGTCATGCTCCCTGGCGCAGTGACGCAGGAGGTCTTCGCGGCTGCCGATGGCATCGATCTCGGCGAGATGGGCCTTCAGCGGCGCGGCGCCGTCGGCATTCAGGCGCGCCGAGTCCATGGCCATGTTGTAGAGGTCGCCGATTTTCTGGGCGATGCTGCCTTTGGCATTTTCCTTCGCAGCAATCTCCCGGATCATGGAAGCCAGGTTCACGGTGTTCTCTTCGGAGACCTTGTAGATGGTGCCCCACATGGGATACTCCATCGGCTGCGGGTTGTAGTCTGCCCAGTGGCCGGTCGCATACTTCGCGAAGTCATCGCCCGGACGGACGGACGTGTCCATGTAGTCATAGTTGATGCCGGCCGTCTTCGCCGGCTCCTTCGTGCCGCAGGAAGCAACGACAAGCCCCGTCGCGGCCATAATAAAGATCATCTTTTTCATTATGCTTGAATTATTGTCTTTGCGATATTTTTTGATGCCACAAAAATAAGTATTTATTGTTATATTTGTAGTTAAATCATTAACCCGACAACCCCTTATGAGATTGTCCCTTCCCCTCTCCCGACCAGGACGCAGCATCCTGCTGCTGGCCGTTCTGGCCGTATCCTGCTCTTCGCAGGGCCCCGCCACGAATTTCGCGCTCCGTCACCGTGCCTACCACTCCAGCGCCATGGACTACAACGCCACGTCCCAGCTGGCCGTGGACGGCATCATCGAGACCGAAGCACCTTACTGGATCGAAGTCAGCGGGAATGACGATCAGCTGCTGTCGAAAATCGAACACGACATCCCTTTCGACCCGCGGCCGTGGACGACGGTGACGGCGGAAGGCCCGCATGCAGAGCTGTCGGTGCGCACGCACGGCTTCCGGGAACCCGTAGACCAGATCACGATGACGTTCTCGGCCAGCTTGCGCGACGGCAGGCAGCAGGGCCCTTATTCTGCCCGGTTGCTGAGCCAGGACGGTGCTGGACAATGGAAGGTCGAAAAACATTTCCAGGGAATCTTTGACGGAAAGCCGCTTACGCTGCCCTGGGACGCGCCGCGGCGGATGGCGCCGGAGCGCTGGAAATTTGTCGTGGAGATGCCGGATGCTGAAAGCATCATCTGGCAGGAGTGGCTGTTTTTCCGCGACGGCAAGCTGCTGACCATGCTCGCTTCAGAGCATTTCAACAGTGTCTGGACGGCGGCCAGCGCCGGAAAGGAATGGCTGGCGGTTGATCTGGGACAGACCAGGTCTTTCAGGGAAGTGCGGCTGCACTGGATCAACGCACCGTCGCACGGAGTGCTGCAGGTCGGGCTGGATTCCACGTCCTGGCATACAGTTGCTGAATTCGGTGGAGATCGTGCAATGCGCTGCGACTCCCTGCGTGTGCACGGACGCGGCCGGTGGGTACGGGTGCTGCTCGACGGCGCGGTCGAAGGCACGCCCTACATGCTAAGTGAGTTTGAAGTGCTGGGCGGCGAGAGGGCGAAATCCCTGACGACGCCCGAATGCTGGCCCGTGGAGGCAAGCTCCTATACCGGCAACGGCCCCCGCATCCAGCTCGACCGGAACTGGATCCTGGCACGCCAGCCGCAATCCAATGATCCCTCAGCGTGGATTCCTGCCACCGTGCCCGGAACGGTCTTGTCCAGTTATCTGGACCAGAACATGCTCCCCAATCCGAATTTCGGCGATAACCAGCAGTATATCAGCGATTCATATTTCCTGTCCCCGTTCGTGTACCGTACCCGTTTCTCCCTGCCGCGCAGCAATCGCTACGGCCACGACGACGAACGGCTGCTGCTGCATTTCGACGGCATCAACTGGAAGGCGATAGTGTTCCTGAACGGGTCGTCCGTCGGTATCATCGAAGGAGCCTTTACCGATGCCACATTCGACATCACCTCCCTGCTGGCGGCCGACAACCGTCTGGAAGTGATTGTCATGCCACCTGACCATCCGGGCATGACCAAGGCCAATACGCTGGAACGCTGTGCCTCGAACGGCGGCGTTCTCGGGGCGGACAATCCCACCTTCCACGCCTCCATCGGCTGGGATTGGATTCCGACCATCCGCGGCCGGAACATGGGCATCTGGAACGATGTATGGCTGGAACGCATCGGACCGGTCGAAATAACCGAACCGACGGCCACGCCCCTCTTCACGGCGCAGGAAAGCCTGCCGCCCATCCTCGACACGACCCGTGTCCGCATCAGGCTGGGCGCCAGGTTGGTCAACCGGGCTGGCTATCCTGTCGAAACCGTCTGGGAAGGAAGTTACGGAGACGTTCCCTTCAGCAAGACGGTCTCGATTCCGGCTGGAGCCGCACGCAACGTATCGACGGATATCGAGGTGGAACATCCAAAGCTCTGGTGGCCGAACGGGTATGGCGAACCTTATCTGTACGATGTCACGATGCGTGTCGGCGGGAGCCATACCTGCCACTTTTCTTCGGGTATCCGCCGTTTTGACTATGACGTTTCCGACGGTTCGCTCCGCATCTGGGTCAACGGCCGGCGGCTGGTCGGCCGGGGCGGAAACTGGGGTTTCAGCGAGAGCAACCTCCGCTACAGGGCCGAAGACTATGAGCGTGCCATGCAACTGCATCGCCACGAAAACTTCAACCTGGTTCGCAACTGGGTGGGCATGATCGGCGACGACGAATTCTATGAAGCCGCAGACCGCAACGGCATCCTCATCTGGCAGGATTTCTGGCTGGCCAATCCCGCCGACGGGCCGGACCCCGACGACGAGGCCATGTTCATGGCCAATGCCGAAAACATGCTCAAACGCATCCGCAACCATCCGAGCCTCCTGCTCTGGTGCGGGCGCAACGAAGGCTATCCGCCCGCCTCGCTCGACGCGGCCCTCCGCGGACTGGTAGCCCGCGAAGACCCGCTGAGCTATTACATCTCCTCTTCCGCCGACGATGTCGTTTCGGGCCGCGGACCCTATTTCCGCCTGCCGTCCAAAAGCTACTGGATGCTCGACCAGACGCCCTGGTACCGCAATGAATCCCGCATGTTCCACAGCGAGCGCGGCATGCCCAACTTCCCCAACTACGAGAGCCTGCTGGAAATGATGCCGGCTTCGCAGACCTGGCCGCCGACACGCATGTGGGGCATTCACGACTTCGCGCTCCAGAGTGCGCAGCGCGGACAGACCTTCATCGATGCGGTGGAAGCCTATTTCGGACCCACCCATGACGGCCAGACCTTCGCCGAGCGTGCCCAGTGGGTCAATTACGACGGCTACCGGGCGATGTTCGAAAGCCGCAGCCGCGAGCGGCGCGGCCTGCTGCTCTGGATGAGCCATCCCGCCTGGCCCTCCATGGCCTTCTGCACCTACGACTGGTTCCTCGACGGTACCGCCGCCTATTACGCCTGCCGCAAAGCCTGCGAACCGCTGCATATCCAGTGGAATCCCTCCACCGAACGGGTGGAGGTGGTCAATTACAGCGCCGGGGAGCAACGCGGCCTGCGTGCCGTGGCAACGCTTTACACGGCCGACGGAATCGCTGTCGCCGGCCGCGATACGACGCTGATGGTGCGGGAAGACACGACCACGCAACTCTTCGGGATGGACTTCTCGCAAGCCGGCCTCAACGGAAATCCCCGCTGGGGCCACCAGGTCTGCTTCCTCCGGCTCCAACTGTTCGACGGGACGACGCCGGTATCGCACAACGACTATGTGATCGCGGCCGAAGAAGACAATCTTCGCCAGCTCAACACCCTGCCGTCCGCCCACATCAAGCTTGTCCACAAGCCGACCCGGCAGGGACAGCCCGCCACCATCGTAGTCAGCAATACGTCCGATACCCCCGCACTCATGCTCCACTTCGTGGCACGCCGCGGCGATGGCACCCGCATCCTCCCCACCTTCTGGTCGGACAACTACATCCACCTGATGCCCGGCGAAGAACGCACACTGACCTACACCACCCCCGACGACGCCTCCCACGCCATGATCGAAGTCCGTGGCTTCAACGTTCCCCTCGTGGAAATGATTGCGCGCTGATCGCTTGGAATGATTGCCCGCTGATTGTTTGGCATCGATTTATTCAACAACCCTTCACCTCGCTTCCGAGTGTAATCGTCGAGCGCGATACCCTCTTTGGGAGCAGCCTGTGGGAGCACATGCCGCGCTCAGTCTGCTCCGACAGAGCAGACTGAGCGCACTACCCACCATCGCAAGCCGTTCTAAAGCCTATACCCGCGGCAGATGATTACACTCAAGAATGTTATTTCTTCAGGGAGAAACTGTGCGTCGTGGCATAGTCGTTCCAGTTCCGGAGCGACAGGGTGAGTTCGTGCTGGTCGTAGACGTTGCTGTACTGCGTGTCTTCGACCTTCCCGCCGGGGATGGGCAGATCAACCCAGTGTACCATGGAAAGGCATTCCTGCGCCTGGTCGAAGGTCAGGATGCCATCGTGCTCACGAAGATAAGCACCTGCCGTCTCGTAACGCCACCAGCTGCGGCTGTGGGGATTGCCGACAGTACTGTCAGGCTCCGCCGTATAATGCTTCGGATTGAGCAAGTGGTTGGTTACCAGCATACTGTTCTCACCTTCCGGCTTTTGGACGACGATGGTCTTCCAGCCGTCATCCTTGTCGAATTCGACGACGGCGCAATGGCCGCCGGCATCGGCGACCATGTAATGATAGCCTGAACCGACGACAGCGTCATGCCGGACATCCACCGTTTCGAGCAGGGCCAGCGCCTCTTCCACGGTTGCGCAACGGTCGAGCCACAGGCGCATGATCATCGTCGTGCCGACATCGTGCTTCGGCGTATCCTGCTGCGAGGCCTGTTTCGGCAGCGCCATGACCGAGGTGCAGAGTCCCTTCTCATTGATTCCGTCGACCGGGGCATAGATTCCGGCCAGGCAGTTCACGCGGGAAAGGAACTTCTGCGGGAGCTTGTCCAGCCCGTAGCCGATATGCGACATGTCAGAGCAGCCGATCGAGGCATAACCATTTTCGGGGTATGAGAAGGTCACCAACGTGGGATTCTTGAAATAGTCGTAGTTCCGTCCGTACCAATAGCCTTCGCCGTCCGCCTGCTTAGCCTGGAAACTGGTGCAGTTGAAGGTCTTGAGTTCGCCGTTCTCGTCGGCGACCTGCGAACTGCTGATCTTGATGGGAAGCCCTTTGCCGATGCGGGAAACGACGTAATCGAGCAGTTCGGCGTTCGTGTCGACGTCTTTTTCGATCACATCGTCCAGATCATAGGCGGCCATGTACTGCATCGTGTAGAGATATGGGTTGTCCCCCACCTGCTTCACCGTCGCCAGCGTACGGATCTCTCCCTGCCACATCAGCGTGACAGCCAACAGCACAAGCAGGACCACGATCAGCAGTATTTTCACGAACTTTTTCATATGTGTTGCGTTTTTGATGCTTCTTCCTTCTTCGGAATAACAGAAGATATCAGACCAGTGAGACGGGCTCGACGTGGTGGAGGAAGGCCTCGGCGAAGGCGCAGCGGCATTCGATGCCGCGGAAGCGCTCCATCGGGTCGTGCCAGCCTTCCATGACCTCCTGCAGGTTTTGGCTTTCGTGGCAATAGCTGGCTTTGTACTTGCGATCACGTGTCGACGTAATATCCACCCAGTCAGACGGATGGAACATCTGCGTCTGCGTGCCGCTCATGACTTCGAAATAGTATAGCTCGAAGCAGCGGTCGAGCCGGCGCCAGGCGTCCAGCACCAGGATGCCGCAGACGGCATGGTCGCGGTGTCCGTCGATGGGCCAGTGCGTGATGACCAGGTCGGGTTTTTCGCGTTCCAGCAGTTCGCGCATTTCGCGGTAACGGTCGAGATTGATCTCGGTACTGCCGTCGACCTGGTTCATGAAGAGCGGCCGGGCGCCCGTCACAGCGCAGGCAGCTTTCGCTTCCCGCTCTCGGATGGCCGCCGCTTCCTCATGGCTCTTGCCGGGAATGCCGGCCTCGCCGCGAGTGAGATAGACACTCACGACTTCATGTCCGGCGTCGGTCAGCAGGCACATCGTGCCGCCCGCCGCCGTTTCGGGATCATCAGGGTGTGCCCCGATAACGAGGATTTTCTTGCGTTCTTTCTTCGGTACCGGCGTCATCGGCTTTTCGCCCGCTCCGGCCAAAGGGATACCGCCCAGGATGGTGAGCGCAGCAGCGCTGCCGGTGGCTTTCAACATGGATCGTCTGTTCATAGCTTATAGTTGTTCAATGATACTTGCTCTTCATGCGCATATTCAACGGCGCGATTGATATAGTCAAGGAAGGGTTTGCTGCTTTGGAAGATGTCCAACAGCCTCTTTGTCAAATCCTTCGACGTGACAAAGCGGTTGTCGGGGGCATAGCCCAGGCAGTAATATTTCAATTTGAAATAGGACGCATCGGGTGAGTCGGCCGGAAAAGGCGCAGGTACACGTTTCAGTGCGTCTGTCTCGTCGATGACCAGGCGCGGGTCGACCGTCGAGAGGATGCGTCGGAAGTCACCGCCGCCCATTTGGATGTCCTCGCGCAGGATCTTCAATACATCCGGCGGACAGCAGATGTCACCGACAGCCACGATGTGGCCCGTCCCTTTCGCGCCCACATGAAAATAGTAGCCGCTGTACCCCGACTTCTTGCCGCCCCGGTTGATGTAAACGCCCATGTGCGTCTTGTACGGTGACTTGTCTTTCGAAAAGCGGATGTCGCGGTAGATGCGATAGGTGCAGTCCTTCGGCGTCAGCGGACCGATGGTATCGTCGAAGGCGCGGATCCCCTCGATGAGCCCCGCCGAGAAATCATTGAATCGTGCTGCAGCCGACAGATATTCAGCCTTATGCGCATTGAACCAAACCCGGTCGTTGTGCAACGCGAGCTCGTTCAGGAATGCCAGGATCTCTTTCATAACGTTGTCAAAGATACGAATAATCTCCCACGCCCGCAACAAAAGTCGTCTGTATTCGTCTGCCGCACCTGTCGGCCGCAGAGTGGCCTGCGGTGACTAGTAGCGCGCCCGGTCTGCTAGGCCGAAGCAGACTGAGCGCGGCAAGAGCCACCATAGGCAACTCCAGAATGGGGAACCGTGCTTGACGATTACACTTAATTTGAATTCGGCCAACAAATGGCTGACAATAATACTTGGAAGTTTGATGTTCTTTGGCCATCTTTGTCATTGCTATTGGTGCGCAGGAAAAGCAACCCGGTCTTTGCTATTCTTGCGTGTGAAGTTGAATATTTGCCTCTGCTTCGTTCCGGGACGGAGAAGTTTGCTTACTGCGATGGAGAAAACCAATATGGACAGCCGGCGGCATTATTTTCACATCTGCTCCGACGGCAATTTCTCTTCGGTCATTTTTCACGATCCCGCTGATTTCAAGGCAGCGATGAACCGCGTGGCCATCCTGGCTCACAAGTTTCATCTTGTCATCCTGGCGTTTGTCCTGATGGACAATCATATCCACATCATCGTCAGTGCTGCCTCAAAAGATGACGCCGACAGGTTCGCGCATGAATTCAAACGCTTGACAGGGCTCTATTGTTCGCGTCATTACGGGGAAAAAGGTTCTCTCCGCCGACTGCCCGTCAAAGTGCTGGCTATCGTTGACGAAGACGAACTAAAAACCAAGATCTGCTATGTCCTCAAGAATCCTACCAAGGCCCGCATCGGAATGTTCTACGATTATCCCTGGGGCTCCGGCAATCTCTATTTCAGAGAAACCGGAGACGCATCATTCCTTGAGATGGGTGTCAGAGTGAGTGACTTCGGGCTTAACCAGAGCCGGGCGGTCTTCCAAAGCCGGCAGAAGATTCCCGAAGACTGGGTCGTTGTCGACGGATTGATTCTTCCGGCCAATTACATACCGGTAAAGGAGGTCGAATCCTTGTTCAAGACGCCCCGTTCCTTCATGTATTTCCTGTCGCTTAACAAAGACGACGAGATTGAGCAGGAAACAGGCGATGGAGACAATATCAGGCTTACCGACAGCGAATTGAGACAAGAACGAAACGCCATTTCTCAACAATTGTTCGGTATTTCCAAATTACAAGACCTGTCGATACCACAACGGCTGAAGGTGGCACGGAATCTTCGTTCAAAGTACCTTTGTTCGAAGAAACAGATATCCCGCATCGTCCGACTGCCGCTGGAGACTGTCACAGCGCATATGTAAAAAAGGAGATTTTACTATCTTTGCCTGCAATCAGCCGACTGAAGTCTATGCAAAAATAAGGATCACCCCGTGCGCCAGACTGTCTATACCGACCTGATGGCGCAGTATGAGAATCCCAGCGAACACTCCTGTGTCGTAGAAGTAGGCCAGCAGTGGATATCCATCGATGGACAACGGCCCGAAGGGTTTTGCGAATCGGCGTGGGAATCGATGCGCCCGTTCGTGGGATCGCTTGCCCGTGGCGAAGGCTACTTCTTCGACGGCTGGATGAAAAACGGATCAGCGCCGAAATCGGGTGGGCGGTGAACGCGAAAATGGTTGTCCAAGCGGATGGCCAGGGTTTTCTCCCGGCCAGAACGGGACGGGAGAATGAGAGTCCCGTCCGTTTCCGGCCGAGGAAAACCCTGCAGCCAAGCAGGCGCTAACAGCAGCAGGGGCTGACTGCGGAGCGACGATTTGCGAGCGGCAGGAAATACGCGGCCAAGCGGGAGCCCCGTCTCGTGACGGCGCAGATTCTTCGACCGTTAGACGCCGCGCTGCGGCGGCTAAAAGGGAGAAGTTCGCCGTCAAGGGACTGGAAGCGGCATCAGCCGCTAGCGGAGGCCGGGCAGGGTTAGCCTGCGTGATAGCACCGCGAAGCAGCGTGAGCGATAGCGAACAACGCCGGAGCGGCGGGGTTCGGGGCAGCGCCCCGTAAGCAATTCCGCGCCTGCCGCGAACCTTGAGGAGAAACGCAGTCAGCCCCTGCGCAAGAGCGCCGCGAGAACAGTATCAAGGTCGATGCTTCTCCACCCACTTTTGGCGGTGATCCCTTTTTTCCACCCACTTTTTCCGCTGATCCTGAAAAACCCGATGAGCGCAATGATCAACTGCAACGACGGCTTCCGCCCGCTCAGTTTCTATCTTGAAGCCATCTAACCCTGTCGCAAATAGTTTATCGCCCAGACTCCACTCCACCCCTCACTGTAATCGTCTGCCACGGACATCGGCCACAGAACGGCCTGCGGCTACGGGTAGCGCGCCCGGTCTGCTCAGCCGGAACAGACTGAGCGCGACAGACGCCACCACAGATTGCTCAAGGAGGGGAAGCGTGCTATACGATTTTACACATCAAGCGGGATGATTATTTGATGACCTTTCCGAAGGGGAAGATGGAGGCCAGGGCCATCTTGAAATGTTGGAGGCCGAAGGGGATGCCGACGATGGTGATGCAGCAGATCAGGCCGAAGAGGAGATGCAGGACAGCGATCTCCCACCAGCCCGCCAGGATCCAGATCAGGTTCATGACGACCGACAGGCAGCCCGGCTGGCCCGGCCCGTCAACCAGTTCGTGCCCGAAAGGCCAGAGCGCATAGGTGCCCAGCTTGAACAACTGCACGCCGAACGGAATCCCGACAATCGTGATGCACATCAGCAGCCCGACGATGTAGTAGACCAGGGCGACCAGAAGACCGCCCAGCACCAGCCAGAGTATATTACCGATCCCTTTCATGTTGCACTAATCTGCATCAATCTTTTTCGGGCTTGGCCTCGCGGGCAAAGCGGAAGAGCGCGAGCGGAAGGTGGCAGTAACCGTCGGGGTGCTTGTCCAGGTAGTCCTGGTGATAGTCCTCGGCCAGGTGGAAGACCAGCAGGGGCTGGACTTCGACCATGATGGGTTCCTCCCACTTCTTCTGCTCTTCGACGAAGACTTCGTGGATCTTCTCCGCATCGGCTTCATCCACATAGTAAACACCTGTACGATAGCGCGTTCCTTCATCCTCGCCCTGCTTGTTGAGCGAGGTCGGGTCGATGGCCTTGAAGAACATGCGGAGCAGGAACTTCAGCCCGACCTTTTCGGTGTCATAGCGGACGTGTACTGTTTCAGCATAGCCGGTCTTGTCGGTATAGACCTCCCGGTACGTAGGGTCGAGCGTATGGCCGTTGGCGAAACCGACTTCGGTCAGCACTACGCCGTCGATCTGCTTGAAGAAATGCTCTGCTCCCCAGAAGCATCCTCCTGCCAGGTAAATGTCGCGTATCATGGCTGTGGATTAAAAGAAATCATCATGGTCGCTGACGGCCACCAGGACCTCCCCTGCCTTGAAAGCCTGGTCAATCTCGACCTCGCCTTTGGACACGCCGCAATGGCAGCTCTCCCGGCCGGTGACCTCCTTCACTTTCACCTTGCCCAGCTTCCGGGCCGTGGCGATGCCGTTGATGTCGGATACTGAATACACGAAGAACACGTCGCCCTTCGACACGTCCATGTCGCTGCCGCAGCTCAGGTAGAGATCCTGCAGCTTGCCTTTTTTGTTGTACTCGCCCAGCTGGATGACCGAAGCCTTGAAACGGAAGTTGTCCGTAACGAAGGAGCGGGCTTTCTGGGACAGATTTTCAATCACATAACGCTCTGCAGAAGCCAGTTCGGAAGCGCCGGTATAGATATAGTGCCAACGGACCGGGCCCAGGTTCGTCTGGGTATCGGCATCATAGAGATAGACATCCGCATCCAGTTCGGCGGTGAAGTCGGTCCTGACCACCGGATTGCCGTCCTTGTCCGTGCTCTTGTGCTCTACCGGATGGGTATGGAACCTGGCGATGTAAACCGTCATGTACCAGCGGGCCTGGTCGTAGTCGTTCATCACGCGCACCGCCCGGTTGATGTCGAAGGGATGGCCGGCATGGGACGCTGCGAAATGAAAGGAGGGATATACGATGTCAGCACGGCCGTATCCGTCCTGTTCCACGTCGATGACATTGATGCGCCGGCGGGAAAGGCCATCCAGGACACACTGGCGCGCATACTGGTACAGTCCGAGCGTCATGTTGGGCACTGCCGTGAAATTGTCAAGCACGACAGTTTCCCGCTCCGGGATGATGACGGGATTGTCCTGCGCGGAAAGGGGCAGGCAGGCCAGCAGAAATGCGGCAAGAAGGAATAATCTTTTCATTACGTTCTCAATTTGGCCCTCAAAGATAAACAAATTCCATTGAAAAATAGTATCTTTGCTAGTTCGCGCATGATGCGTGCGCGCGTGATAAGACAAAATATTGAATGTCATGAAATTATACCGAATTCTCACCGTCACCGCGCTCCTGCTGCTGACAGCAGGCAGCCTGCCGGCCGAAATCACCTTCAAACGGGCGCCGCATTACAGCCAGGACACCGTCAGCAACAGCCGCTACTATCTGATCTGTATCACTGATCCAGGCAACCTGGTGACCGTCAACGGTGAACAGGTCAAGGTCTACAAGACCGGCACGTTCGGCCGCCAGCTCCGGCTGGTGGAAGGCGACAACCGCATCGACGTGACGATCTTCAAGGGCACGGAAGTCGAAACGAAAGAAGTGCATATTTTCTACCGGCCCGGCCTGGGACTGGTCAGCCGTCCCGATCCCGAGCCGCAGCTGGAAGACCGCCTGTTCTACGTAACGACCAGGGAAGGGGCTTATCTCCAGTACGGTTCCGGCTCCGACCGGCTCGGCGGCTCGAAGATGGGCTATCTGGATCCGGGCATCGTGCTGAAGGTCACGGGTGCGATCGGCGATCTCTACAAAGTGCAGCTCGCCACAAACCGTTTCGCCTACATCCACCAGGAGGACGTGGAACTGACAGCGCGCAGCAGCCACATCGTCAATACCAACAACATGAACCTCAACAACGTGGGCGACTGCGACCGCATCCGGCTCTCGCTGCCTGAGAAACTTCCCTATGCTTCCCGGACTTCGCTCGACCCGACCACCATCAACGTGGACGTGTTCGGCGCCATGAACAACAGCAACTGGATCACGCAGTACAACGAGCTGGAGATGGTGGACTATCTTGACGTGCAGCAGGTAGAAAGCGACGTGATGCGGCTGGTCATCAAGCTGAAGGACAAATATTGCTGGGGATACAGCGTGCATTACGACGGCAATGTGCTGCAGATCGAGGTGAAGCACGCTCCGAAGAACCTGACGCTCAAGGGCCTGACGATCGGCGTGGATGCAGGCCACGGTGGCAGCGCCCTCGGCGCGGTGAGCAACACCGGCCTGATGGAAAAAGACGTGAACCTGAGCATCGTGCGCGAAGTCGAAAAGCTGTTGCAGAAGAAAGGCGCGAAAGTAGTACTCAGCCGCAAGGACGACCGCGACATGACGATGAGCGAGCGCAAGAAGATCTTCCTGGACGAGAACATCGACCTGATGGTGTCGGTCCACAACAACGCCGGCGGATCGCCGCTCTCGGCGATGGGCGCCAGCACCTACTACAAGCACATCACGAACCGTGACCTGGCTGCGACACTGCTGAAGCACATGCTTGAACTCGACGTTCCGAACTACGGCCTGACGGGCAACTTCAACTTCTCGCTGAACGCCCCGACCGAATATCCGAACGCCCTGGTCGAATGCCTCTTCATGAGCAGTCTCCCCGACGAAGAATTCCTCGCCGATCCCGCCAACCACAGCAAGATCGCCGAAAAGATCGTCGCCGGCCTCGAAGACTACCTCACCCAGGTCGCCGAATCGAAAGGTCTGGTAACCAAAAAGAAATCAAAGAAATAATACCATTTTCTGCGATGAATCGCATGCTTGCAGGTATAGGCTCAAAAACCTACGCGACTAAAGTCGCTATCCCTCCCAAAATCGGCAAGCCGATTTCGGGCCCCTCCCGTTCACAGAGCCACGGGCGGCTATGGGTTTTTGATCCTATACCTGTCGCGCTTTATGCGATTCATTCGACAGATGAGAATAATAGAGCATTAACAAGTCCGCATCAGCGGACCGCCGGAGGCCGGTACTTTTGCAGCAAAAGCTCGCATATTGACGAACCCTCGCATAGCAAAAGTACTAAGGCCGGGAGGCGCGGGGTTTACTCCCGAGGGTCGTGCTCTCGCCTACGGCTCGGGTGGGGCAGAGCCCCAGTAACACATGAATTTTGAGTTGACAGCACCGTATCAGCCGACCGGGGACCAGCCGGAGGCGATCAGGCAGATCGTAGCATCGATCCGCGAAGGGAATGCTGCGACTACACTGATGGGCGTGACCGGCTCGGGGAAGACCTTCACGATGGCCAACGTCATCGCCCAGCTCAACCGCCCTACCCTCATCCTCAGCCACAACAAGACCCTCGCCGCCCAACTCTACAGCGAATTCAAATCCTTCTTCCCCAAGAACCTTGTCGAGTATTTCGTCTCCTACTACGACTACTACCAGCCCGAGGCCTACCTGCCCACCACCGACACCTATATCGAGAAAGACCTCAGCATCAACGACGAGATCGAAAAACTCCGCCTCAGCACCTCGTCGGCCCTGCTCTCCGGACGGCGCGACGTCGTGGTCGTCTCATCGGTGTCCTGCCTCTACGGCATCGGCAACCCCGACGACTTCCATGAGACCACCGTCCACGTGGAATGCGGCCAGAAACTCAGCCGCCAGAAGTTCCTCTATGCCCTCGTCGACGCCCTCTACTCCCGTAACGAAGCCGAATTCAAACGCGGCACCTTCCGCGTGAAGGGCGACAGCGTCGACATCTTCCTCGCCTACGGTGATTACGGCTGCCGCGTGGTCTTCTTCGGTGACGAAATCGAGACCATCGAGACCATCGACCCCGTCAGCGGCGCCACCCTCGAATTCCTCAACGAGATATCGATCTACCCCGCCAATAACTTCGTCACCACCAAGGAACGCACCCGCAACGCCATCGCCACCATCCAGGACGACATGATGGCCCAGTGCGCCTGGTTTGAAGAAATCGGCAAGCACCTGGAAGCCAAACGCCTCAAAAGCCGCGTCGAGTACGACCTCGAAATGATCAAGGAAGTAGGCTACTGCCCCGGCATCGAAAACTACTCCCGCTACTTCGACGGACGCAGCGCCGGCATGCGGCCCTTCTGCCTGCTGGACTACTTCCCCGACGACTTCCTCACCTTCATCGACGAGAGCCACGTGACGATCCCCCAGATCCGGGCCATGTCCGGCGGCGACCGCAGCCGCAAGCAGACCCTCATCGAATACGGCTTCCGCCTCCCGGCGGCCGCCGACAACCGCCCCCTGCGCTTCGACGAATTCCAGGCCCTCGTGGGCCAGCGCCTCTACGTGAGCGCCACGCCGGGCGACTATGAACTGGAAGAGACCGGCGGCGAAGTCGTGGAACAAGTGGTCCGCCCCACCGGCCTGCTCGACCCGCCCATCGAAGTGCGCCCCATCGAAGGCCAGATCGACGACCTGCTCGAAGAGATCCAGGTCCGGGCCGAGAAAGACGAACGCGTGCTGGTGACCACCCTGACCAAACGCATGGCCGAGGAACTCGACAAATATCTTACACGCATGGAAATCCGCACCCGCTACATCCACTCCGACGTGGATACGCTGGAACGCGTGGAGATCCTCGATGACTTCAAGGCCGGACGTTTCGACGTGCTGGTGGGCGTCAACCTCCTGCGAGAAGGCCTGGACCTGCCCACCGTGTCGCTCGTGGCCATCCTCGACGCCGACAAGGAAGGCTTCCTCCGCTCCGACCGGAGCCTTACCCAGACGGCGGGCCGCGCCGCCCGCAACGTCAACGGACGCGTGATCATGTATGCCGACAAGATCACCGAATCGATGCAGGCCACCATCGACGGCACCAACCGCCGCCGCGCCAAGCAAATGGCCTATAACAAAGAACACGGCATCACCCCGACCCAGGTGGGCGCTGCCGGCCGCAGCGCCGTGCAGGGCCGCAAGACCTACGCCGAACCGGCAGACGAACGGGTCCGCTTCCTCGAGGAAGACCCCGTCATCGCCCGCATGAGTCCGGCCGAAATGAAGACCGCCATCGAAGCAGCCCGCAAACAGATGGAGGCCGCCGCCGCACAGCTCGACTTCACGACAGCTGCCCGCTGGCGCGACGAGATGCGGGCATTGGAAACCATAGCCGGAAAGAGAAGATGATACCCAGAAAACTGCAAGATATCCTGAGCGGCTTCTCCGAGAGCGAGAAGCGGATGGTGCTGTCGGCCTATGACGCCGCGTCCGAAGCCCTCCAGGGCAAAATGCGCAGCAACAGCAGCCCGTTCATCGAACACCCGCTCAGCGTGGCCCACATCGTCTGCAAGGAGATCGGCCTGCGGGCCGACGCCGTGACCGCCACCCTGCTCCACGAAGCCAACCGCTTCCAGACCGACAACGTGGCCGAACTCAACAAGACCCCGCTGCTGGAGTCGTTCCGCGCCGAATATCCCCACGACATCATCGAGATCGTAGAAGGCCTCAACAACATATCCAACGTCCAGCTGCAAGAGACCAACCTCGACGAGGAGCGCTACCGCAAACTCATCATCTCCTACTCCACCGATCCGCGCGTGATCCTCATCAAGCTGGCCGACCGGCTCGAAGTGATGCGCACCATCAACATCCTGCCGCCCGCCAAGCGCACGAAGAAACTGATGGAGACCATGATGCTCTACATCCCCCTCGCCCACCAGCTCGGACTGTACCGCATCAAGAGCGAACTGGAAGACATTTTCCTCAAATATACTGAACCCGAGCGCTATAAGGAAATCACCCGCAGGATCAAAGAAACCGAACCCCAGCGCGAAGCCCTCGTGGAACGCTTCATCAACCCGCTGCGGGAGAAACTCGACCGCGAAGGCATCCGATACGTCCTCAAGGCCCGCACCAAGAGCCCGTATTCCATCTGGAAGAAGATGCAGGCCCAGCAGATCACCTTCAACCAGGTGTACGACCTCTTCGCCATGCGCTTCATCATCGACTGCGAACCCGACCACACCATCGAGGAAGCCCTGTGCTGGAAGGTGTACTCTCTGGTGACCGAAGAATATACCCCTGACACCAGGCGCCTGCGCGACTGGATCTCCAAGCCTCGCGACAACGGCTACGAATCCCTCCACACCACCGTGCAAACCAAGGAAGGCCTGCCCGTGGAAGTGCAGATCCGTACCAGGCGCATGGACGAGATCGCAGAAAAAGGCCAGGCCGCCCACTGGTCGTACAAAGGCATCAAGGGCAGCGGAAAAGACCATCTGACAGAATGGCTCAACCAGGTCCGCGACCTGATGCAGAGCGACGAGGAAGAAAAATACGAACACGCCGCCCTGGCCCTTGACGAGCTGCTCGTCTATACGCCGACCGGCGACCTGCGCCAGCTACGAGCCGGCAGCTGCGTCCTCGACTTTGCCTTCGAAATCCACTCGAACCTCGGCCTCCGCTGCACCGGCGCCCGCGTCAACGGGAAGATGTGCTCAATCCGCGAAAAGCTCCACACCGGCGACGTGGTGGAAATCATCAGCAGCAAGAACCAGAAGCCGACCGCCGACTGGCTGAATTTCGTGGTTTCGTCGAAAGCCCGCAGCAAGATCAAGCAGAAACTGAAGGAAGAAGAACACGCCCGCGCAGCGATCGGAAAGGAGCTGCTGGCCCGCCGGCTCAAGAACTGGAAGATGGTGATCTCCGACGCCGAGCTGCACGCCCTTTCGAAAAAGCACAAGTTCGGCAACCTGAACGAATTCTTCGGCGCCATCGGCAACGGCCAGCTCGACGTGGCCATCGTCAAGGATTTCCTCACCCACAAGCTGGAAGCCGAAGCCGCCGCAGAAGCCGCATCCGAGACCAAAACCGAAAACACCCAGAGCGGAAAGAACAATACGGCCAGCGGCGACTTCATGATCGACCGCAAACTCAAGGGCGTGGAACTCAAACCCGCCAAATGCTGCTCGCCCGCCTACGGCGATCCGATTTTCGGATTCCTGACCATCCGTGACGGCATCAAGATACACCGGGAGAACTGTCCGAACGCGGCACGCCTGCACGAAAACTATCCGTACCGCGTAATCGAAGTCAGCTGGGCACCCCGGCACAAAGAAAAAGATGGAGACAAAGGAGATACACATA
>JAEETO010000030.1 GCA_016290385.1 Bacteroidales bacterium
GACGGCCTGGTGCAGACCGTCGCTCCAGCGGCGGCCTTCCATGATACGGCCCGTGCCCTCGTCGACGATCTTGATCTTGCCGTCGATGATCACATAGTCCACGTCCTTCGCAAACATGGCGTACGCCTTCAGCAGCTGGTCGACCGTGTGCATGCGCTCGGCCTTGAGCGAATAGTTGGCATACAGTTCATCCTTGAGGCGCTGCTTCTCTTCCGGCGTGCCCTCCCCTTTCTCGATCTTGGCCACCTCGTCGCCCAGGCGCGGCATCAGGAAGAAGTCCTTGTCGCCAACGGCGTCCGCGAGGATCTCGTTGCCCTTGTCGGTGAGTTCCACGGTGCGCTGCTGCTCGTCGATGACAAAGAAAAGTTCGTTGGTCACGACGCGCTGCTCCACATCCTTGTCCTGGAAGGCGGCGCGGATGATCTTGCTCTCGGCTTCCTGCAGGATCTGCTTGATACCCGGCTCGCTGAGATACTTGATGAGCGGCTGGTACTTGGGAAGACCCTTGTGGGCACGCAGCAGCAGGATTTCGCCCTTGTCCTTGATCTCGCCGGCCGCGATGAGCCGCTTGGCCTCGTTCAGGGTCTGGTTGACGAAATTCTTCTGGGCGTTGTAGAGGCGCTCCACATAGGGCTTGTACTGGATGAAGGTCTCGTCGCCCGCTTTCTCCACGGGACCGGAGATGATGAGCGGGGTACGGGCGTCATCGATGAGCACGGAGTCCACCTCGTCGACGATGGCGAAATGATGCTTGCGCTGGACCAGGTCCTTCGGATTGATGGCCATGTTGTCGCGCAGGTAGTCGAAGCCGAATTCGTTGTTCGTACCGAAGGTGATGTCAGACTGGTACGCGTTGCGGCGGGCGTCGGTGCTGGGCTGGTGCTTGTCGATGCAGTCCACGCTCAGTCCGTGGAACATATAGAGCGGGCCCATCCATTCGGAGTCTCGTTTCGACAGATAGTCGTTGACGGTGACCACGTGCACGCCTTTGCCGGCGAGGGCATTCAGGAACACCGGCAGCGTCGCCACGAGGGTCTTGCCTTCACCGGTGGCCATCTCGGCGATCTTGCCCTGATGCAGGACGATACCGCCGATCAGCTGTACGTCGTAGTGGACCATGTCCCAGGTGATCATGTTGCCGCCGGCCATCCAGCTGTTGCGCCAGATGGCGTAGTCGCCGTCGATGTTCACGAAGTCGTGGTTGGCGCTCAGGTTCCGGTCGAATTCGGTGGCCTTCACGCGGATGCGCTCGTTCTCCTTGAAGCGGCGTGCCGTCGATTTCATGATGGCGAAAGCCTCGGGCAGCACCTGGTCGAGTATTTCTTCGATTTTCTTGTCGATGGTCTTCACCAACTCGTCGAGTTCCGTCGCCAGTTTCTCTTTCTTCGCCACTTCCATCTCCGGATCGGTGAGTTGTTCGCGGATCGCCGCCACCTTCTCCTCCTCGGCCGCCGTGTAGGCACGCACCTTGTCGCGCAGCGCGGCACTCTCAGCGCGCAAGTCGTCGTCGCTGAGCTTGTCGAGCCGGTCGTAGGCCGCCAGTACCAGTTTCAGGGTGGGATTGATCTGCTTGATGTCGCGTTCCGCCTTGGAACCGAACAGTTTCTTCAACAGGTTTGCCATATTGCTTTTCTAAAGTTTTTTCTGGTATTTTTCAATCAGCTCCGTCGCCGCCGAGAAAGACTCCAGGTCGCCCCGGAGCACCGCCTCCTCGTATTCCGGCATCAACTTCTCGATGCGCTCGTCCTCGTAGAACATGTTCTTCAGGCTCTCATTGATGCTCTCGTACATCCAGTAACGGGCTTGCTCGCGCCGTTTCTTCCGGTAGAAGCCGTTCCCCTTCACCAGCGCGAAATAATCTTCAATCTTCTTCAGGATTTCCGGCAGGCCTTCCTTGGTCACCGCGGAAGAGGTCACGGCCGTCGGCGTCCAGCCCGACTCGGTGGGCGGGAACAGGTGCAGCGCATTGGCGTAGAGTGCACGGGCCATCTGGGCTTTCTCAACGTTGGTGCCGTCGGCCTTGGTGATAGCGATCAGGTCGGACATCTCCATGATGCCGCGCTTGATGCCCTGCAGGTCGTCGCCGGCCCCGGACAGCATCAGCAGCAGGAAGAAGTCGCTCATCGAGTGGACGGCCGTCTCGCTCTGGCCCACGCCCACGGTCTCGATGAAGACCACGTCGAAGCCGGCCGCCTCGCAGAGGAGGATGGTCTCGCGGGTCTTGCGTGCCACGCCGCCGAGGGAACCGGCGCTCGGGCTGGGGCGGATGAAGGCGTTCGGGTCGTTGCAGAGAGTCTCCATGCGCGTCTTGTCGCCCAGGATGCTGCCCTTGCTCTTCTCGGAGCTCGGGTCGATGGCCAGCACGGCGAGCTTGTGCCCTTCGCTCGTCAGATAGGAGCCGAAGGCTTCGATGAAGGTGCTCTTGCCGGCACCCGGCACACCGGTGATGCCGATGCGCATGGTCTCCTTCTCGTTCGAGAGGGCCTGGCAGCGCTGGATGATCTGCTGGGCCACGGCACGGTGTTCGGGCTTGTAGCTCTCCACCAGGGTGATGGCCTGGCTCAGCACGGTGGTGTCGCCGCGCTGGATGCCTTCCATGTATTCATCGACCGTCTTGATGGAGGGCCGCTTCTTGAAAACTTTCTTGAGATAAGGATTGATGATGGGGGGCTGCTTCACCCCGTCGTTGATGATCAGACTCGTATCTTCGTTGTGATAGTCGTCGAAGAAGTCGCCCTGATGGGTTTTGTCGATGGCCATATTCGTTATTTGACGTTACCGGTGATAAAGAGATTCAGGATGGGTTTGGACGGCGAATTGGTAATGACCGACAGCACCTCGATAACTTCGCCGCTGTATTCCAGCGCACCTGTGTCGAGCTTGACTTTGACTTCGGCCTTTCCGCCAGGCTTGATCGTGAGCGGAAGCTGGGTCTGGATGGTGACGGCATCATCCTGCCCGTCGATATGATGGATCACGAGCGGATTCTTGCCCTTGTTGCGGATGAGGAAACTGGCCGGGACGGCGCTGCCCTTGCGGACCTCGCCGAATTCGAAGTAGCTGCGGTCGATGACCGGGACGCCGGCCTGCTCGATGTCCGCCTTGCTCCATTTTTCGAAATTATCCTTGATGACGCCGGATATTGACAATTTGTCAGGATACTCCTTCCCGTTCAGGCGGAACTGCGCCGTATAGTGCTGGCGGCCCCAGGCGGTCTCCCCCATCGCGGCAGGATTGACCGTGTAGGTGAGACGGGCCATGCTGCGGGCGGGAATCGGGTTGGGCGTAACGTCGATGCGCAGGCCCGGCGAGACATGGACGGCCTCCACCTGGAGCTCCGTCTTGCCGAGGTTGGCCACCTGCATCTGGTCGGACTTGACCACGCCCTGGTCGATGTAGCCGATGGATGTCGTTGTCTTGCGCAGGCCCAGTGGACCGATATGCGTTTCGAACAGTTCGTCGAGGTCTTTCTTCTTCTCATGGGAGACGCCGCGCAGGCGCAGGACCACCGGACGGTCGAGGCTCGACGCCCCTACGCCGACATACACGGTCAGGGTCTTGTCGAAAGGATACGGGCCCTGGTCGTTGCTGTAGGTGGCCTGGATGGTGCCCGTGGCGCCGGGACGGACCGGTTCGCGCGTCCACTCCGGGGTGGTGCAGCCGCAGGAGGAGATGACGTTGTGGATGACCAGGGGCTGTTGGCCGATATTGGTAAAGGTAAAGATGCAGGTAACCGGGCCTTCGGCCATCAGCACGTCACCGAAGTCATGGACTTTCTTGTCGAAACGGATGACGTCCGCTTCCTTGAAGAACGTTTCCTGGGCGGAAAGCCCGGCCAGGGAAAGCAAGAATGCAGACAGGAGTATGATCGTTCTTTTCATTATTTCCAATTAATTGTGCAAAGATACCATTTGTTTGATTACTTTTGTCCAAAATTGCATAAATCAAGCCAACCAATTTAATCCTGTCATATTATCATGAAACGCATTTCACTGATGTTTCTGACGGTTCTCGCCCTGCTGGCCACCACCGGCTGCAGCAAATACAAGTACGAGACCGTCGAGGGCGACCCTACGAACGCCCGCATTTACACACTCGACAACGGCCTGAAGGTCTACATGATCGTCAACAAGGACGAACCGCGCATCGACGCACATGTCGCCGTGAAGGTCGGCAGTAAGAACGACCCGCAGGAGACCACGGGCCTGGCCCACTATTTCGAGCACCTGATGTTCAAGGGCACCAAGCAGCTCGGCACCCAGGACTACGCCGCCGAGGAGCCGCTGCTCAACCAGATCGAGGAACTCTTCGAAGTCTACCGCAAGACCACCGACCCCGAGGAGCGCAAGGCCATCTACCACCAGATCGACTCGATCTCGTATGAAGCTTCCAAGATCTTCATTCCCAACGAATACGACAAGGCCATGGCCGCCATCGGCGGACGCGGCACCAACGCCTATACCAGCACCGACGTGACCTGCTACACCGAGAACATCCCGTCGAACCAGCTGGAGAACTGGGCGAAGATCCAGGCCGACCGCTTCGAGAACTGCGTGCTCCGCGGCTTCCACACCGAGCTGGAGACCATCTACGAAGAGTACAACATGTACGCGGTCATGGACCAGGAGAAAGTCTCCGAAGCCGCTTTCGCCGCCCTCTTCCCGAAGCACCCCTACCACACGCCGGTCATCGGCTGGGGCGAGCACCTGAAGAACCCTTCGATCACCAACGTGAAGAAATACCATGACCAGTGGTACGTGCCCAACAACATGGCCGTCTGCCTCGTGGGCGACTTCAATCCGGACGAGGCCATCAAGGTCATCGACAAGTACTTCGGTCCCATGAAGCCCAACAAGGACCTCAAGAAGATGGAATTCGAGCCCGAAGATCCCATCACGGCCCCGATCGTGAAGGATGTCCTCGGCCTGGAATCCCCCAGCCTGCTGCTCGCCTGGCGCTTCCCGGGCGCCAACAGCCCCGAGGCCCGCTACATCGACCTGATCAGCTCCATCCTCACCAACGGCAAGGCCGGCCTGATCGACCTCGACGTCAACCAGCAGCAGAAGACCCTCGGCATGATGGCCATGTCCGAGACGATGGCCGACTACTCCGCCTTCCTCATCATGGCTGAGCCGCTCCAGGGCCAGAGCCTCGAGGATGTCAAGGACATCGCCCTGGCTGAGATCGACAAGGTGAAGAAAGGTGAATTCGACGAAGACCTCCTGACCGCCATCATCAACAACGAGAAACTCATGTTCATGCGCATGATGGAAATGTCGCGTGCCATGGTCCGCGCAGAGGTCAACTGCTTCATCAACGACATCGAGTGGGCGGATTACATCCACAACATCGACGAGCTCGCGAAGATCACCAAGGACGACGTCGTGGCCTTCGCCAACGAGCACTTCAAGGACAACTACGTGCAGATCAACAAGCTGGAGCAGCGTGACCCGACCGACACCCGCATCGCCAAGCCGGCCATCACCCCGATCATGATGAACCGTGACGTGGCCAGCAAGTTCCTGCAGGAAATCCAGGCCTCCGACGTCAAGGACATCGAGCCCGTGTTCGTCGACTATGAGAAGGACATGTCTGTCCTCGAAGCCAAGAGCGGCATCCCCGTGCTCTACAAGCAGAACGTGACCAACGGCCTGTTCGAGCTCCAGTATCTCTTCGAGACCGGCAGCTACGCCGACAACGTGATGCCCTTCGCCGCCGATTACCTCAGCTACCTCGGCACCGACGACATGACGCCCGAAGAAGTGCAGAAAGCCTTCTACCGCATGGCCTGCAGCATGTCCGTCAACTGCGGCGGCGAGCGCACCTGGGTATCGCTCACCGGCCTGGCCGAGAACATGGAAGAAGCCATGCAGCTCCTCGAGAAGGTCATCGCCCACGCGAAAGCCAATCCCGAGGCCCTGCAGATGCTCAAGTTCAACACCCTCTACGAGCGCCGCAACGCCAAGCTCGACCAGCGCAGCAACTCCCAGCGCATGTCTGCCTTCGCACTCTACGGCCCGAAGAACCCGAGCACCAACATCGTCCCTTCGGCTGCGCTGATGAAACTCTCCGACGAGGCCCTGCTCGAGAAGATCCACCATATCTTCGAAAACGAGCACGAAGTGCTCTACTACGGTCCCCTCAGTGAAAAAGAGGCCGTGGCTGCCATCAACAGCATCCACAACGTACCGGAGAAGCTCAACCCGATCGTCAAGGGCAATCCCTTCGCCTACCTGCCTACCGAAAACAACAATGTGGTCCTTGCCGAGTACGATGCCAACCAGCTGAACCTCGTGGGCTACTACAACACGGAACTCCCGTTCAGCGTGGAGACCGCTCCGATCATCACGCTCTACAACGAATATTTCGGCGGCGGCATGAACTCCATCGTGTTCCAGGAGATGCGTGAAGCCCGCGGCCTGGCCTACAGCGCCCGCGCCAACTACTCCATCCCGGCCGACCTCCGGCACCCGTCGGTGTTCTCCTTCTCCATCGGCACCCAGAACGACAAGCTCATCGACGCCCTCTCGGCCTTCGACGAGATCATCAACGAAATGCCGGTTTCCGAGAACGCCTTCAACATCGCCAAGGAATCGCTGCTCTCCAACATCCGCACCGCCCGCACCGTCCGCAGCCGCGTGCTGACCTCCTACCTCAACGCCAAGGAGCGCGGCCTCGACTACGACATCAACAAGGTCATCTACGAGAAAGTGCCTGCCCTGACGCTCGACGACGTGGTGAAATTCCAGCAGCAGTATGTGAAGGGCAAACCGCACACCTACGGCATCGTGGGCCGCAAGAGCGACATGGACCTGAAGTCCCTGCTCGATTACGGCACCATCAAACAGGTCTCGACCGAAGAAATTTTCGGATATTAATTGGGAAAGACAATATTTGGTATTATCTTTGTCAACGATTTCGCAACAACAACACTTAAACTTTTATACAATGGCTTACAAAATCACTGAAAACTGCGCTGCTTGCGGCACTTGCATCGATGAATGCCCGGTCGGAGCCATCTCCGCCGGTGACATCTACAAAATCGACCCGAACGCATGCGTCGACTGCGGTACCTGCAGCGGCGTCTGCCCGATGGGTGCTATCGAACAAGCGTAACAAGATTGCTAATCATAAAGGGGGCGGCTGCTGCCGCCCCCTTTTTTGAGTTTTCAGATTATGTTGATCGCATTGAAACTGCTGGGGTCCATCGCGCTGCTGATGTACGGCATGAAGGTGATGAGCGAGGCACTCCAGAAAATGGCGGGACCCCAGTTGCGTCACCTGCTGGGCGCCATGACCACCAACCGCTTCACGGGCGTCGCCACCGGTGCACTGGTCACCGTCGCCGTCCAGTCGTCCGCTGCCACCACGGTGATGACGGTCTCCTTCGTCAATGCCGCCTTGCTGACGCTTTCCCAGGCCATCTCGATCATCATGGGTGCCAACATCGGCACCACCCTCTCGGCCTGGATCATGTCGGCCGGCTTCTCCTTCGATGTGACCAACCTCGTATGGCCGGTCTTCCTGATCGCCATTGTGCTGATCCAATTGGGGAAACACCGCTACCTGGGTGATTTCCTCTTCGGCCTGTCGTTCCTGCTCTTTGCCCTGGGCATGCTCCGGGTGACGGGCGTCGAGATGGACCTGGCCCACAATACTGCCGTCGTCAACTTCTTCAATTCCTTCGACTCCGGCAGCTACCTGACCATCCTGCTCTTCTTGCTGGTCGGTACGATCCTGACCTTCATCGCCCAGTCGTCCGCTGCCATCATGGCCATCACCATGGTGCTCTGTTCGACGGGCGTCATTGACATCTATCAGGGCATCGCCCTGGTCATGGGCGAGAACATCGGTACGACGCTGACGGCCAACATCGCTGCACTGAGCGCCAACACGCAGGCCCGCCGGGCTGCCGCCGCGCACCTGCTGTTCAACGTCTTCGGCGTGGTCTGGATCCTCTGCTGCTTCTTCCCGTTCGTGCGCCTGGTCTGCCGCATCGTCGGCATGGACCCGTCCGCCGAGATGCAGGAACCGGCACATCTCACATTCGCGCTGGCTACGTTCCATACCCTCTTCAACGTCACAAACACGCTGATCCTCATCTGGTTCATCCCGCAGATCGAAAAGATTGTCTGCAAGCTTATCAAGCCGAAGAAGAGTGAGGAGGAAGAAGAGTTCCGCCTGACCTACATCAAGAGCGGTATCATGAAGACACCGGAAATCTCGGTGCTGCAGGCCCAGAAGGAAATTGCGGTCTTCGGCGAGCGGATGATGAAGATGTCGGAAATGGTGCGCGACCTGTACCGGACGGAAGACGAAACGGAATTCAAGAAGATCTTCGAACGCATCCAGAAATACGAGCAGATCTCCGACAACATGGAGAACGAGATCGGCAAGTATCTTGGCCAGGTCGGCGAGGCCCACTTGAGCGACGATACGAAAGAGAAGATCCGCGCCATGCTGCGCCAGATCGGCGAGCTCGAAAGTATCGGCGACGCCGGCTACAACATGGCTCGCGTCATCCGGCGCAAGCACGAGGCGAAGATCGAATTCAACGAGAAGCAGGAAGACGGCATCAAGAGAATGCTGGCCCTGGCCCAGAAGGCCGGCGAGCGCATGCTCGAAATGCTCAACGGCCGCCGCGAAGATTTCGATTTCCGTCCTTCAGAAGAAATCGAGGCACAGATCAACGAATGCCGCGACTCCCTCAAGGAGCAGAACATGCGTGACATCGACGACCATGTCTACAGCTACGACAGCGGCAGCATCTACATGGACCTGATCAACGAGGCCGAAAAGGCCGGCGACTACATCATCAACGTCGTCGAGGCCCGCCTCGGCACCTCCCACCGCCTCAGCGAACAGATGGCTTACTGATTGTTCTCCTTCGAGAGGATGATCGACTTGATGGTGGCTGCGGGCTTGAACTGCGGGTCGGACAGGGTCATCACCACATCATTCGGGCTGACAGAGGGAACGTTTCCGGCGAGATCGTCCTTCGTGGTGCGGAAGGATATCTTCGTATCGTATTGCTGCGTTTCTATGGAGACGGTTCCGTCGCTGAACAGACGGACTTCCGGGGCGCCGTCTTTCGTGAAATCGAAATAATCGCAGATACGGCTGCCAACCGCCAGGCGGCCGCGGCCATCCCAATAGAACGAGTCCTGCAGGCTGTAACTGGGATCGAAGACCTCGATCGAATAGACTTTGCCGTTCTCCATCTGGACTTCCAGCACGCGCTGGTCGCCCCGGTCGACGAGCCAGAGGTCCCCACCCTCCGAATACCGGATGTCGTAGTTCATCGGATCGTCTCCGATGTTCATGTCGGGCATCGGCCCGCCCAGCTTGATCAGCGCGAAGCCGTCGCCGTGGATGCACTGGAAAGGAACCGTCTCATCCCGGACGAAGGCGCTGCCGTTCCAGCGGTAGAACAGGTCGAAACCGCATTGGCCGGCCACCTCATATTCGTCCGTCGTATTGAGTTGTACCGTCACGCCTTCAGGCGAGAAGACATAGTTGCAGCGACGTTCGCGCATCGCTTTACGGGTATAGGCGACGTCATTGCAGCCCGCCAGCCGGATGATGTCGTTGAAATCCCGGTATTGCGGTGCGGGCTCGAGCGGAATGTCCACTTCATGGGCATTCTTCGTGGCCGGATCGTACTCGTAGGCACGGATATACTTGGTGGAACAGACGTCGCAACCGCCTTCCTCCGCAATCAATACCAGCACATGACCGTCGGCATCATACTTCCAGCAGCCCATGTGCATGCCGTCGGTGCAGCCATCATTGAAATAGGTATAGTAGAGCACGTTGCAGGCATTCCCGTTGAATTCGCGATAGCCGTTGTAACTTTCCTGCATGTCGGGGCGGAGCTGGTCTTTCACGCTTTGCGGGGCGAACTTGCGCGTCATGATATTGTCGCCGAACAGGGAGAAAATGCTGAACAGTTCATCGAACGGGAAGTCTTCCCGCCGCACCTCAGGCTGTACCGGGGTGGCTTGGGCATTGGCCTCGACGGTCTGGACGACTTCAGTGGACGGTTCCTCGGCCGGCGTGGAAACCGGCTGGCCGCCATTGTCTTTCTTGCAGCCTGCCAGCAGCACGGCTACGGACAGGATGATAACGAAGTATTTCATTGTAAGCGGATTTTAATCACAGTATCTATATCTTCAAGTTGCGTTTGCGGAAGGGTGACGGTCAGGAAACCGTCTTTGGAGAAATCGTAGGACAAAGGTTCCCCGGAGAGCAGGGAGACGGCGCCTTTGCGGGCGGGCGTCTTGTCGGAAGGCAGCGGCACGATCACTTTGCTGACACCGTCTCGGACAGGCAGGGCGTCGGGGGTAAGGATATGCAGGAAGAGAGATGTTGCATTCTGTGTCGTCACGCCCCAGGGTTGCTCGGGAATGGCCGTGGAGGTGGTGCCGTCGACTGCGACGCTGTGACCGCGCATCCAGACGCCGATGCCGGCGAGGCGGTCGAGGGCCTGGGACGGGAGCTCCCCATTGGCCATCGGGCCGATGTTGATCAGCAGATTTGAATTCTTGGCGGCGGCCCGCACCAGCAGGTGTACCAGCTCCTTCACGCTTTTGTACCATGGATCCGCGATACGGTAGCCCCAGGCGTTGTTCATCGTCTCACACATCTCCAGCGGAAGGGAGCTGATGGTAGATTCCCCCGACATGCCCGCCTTGTTCTCGCCCGGCAGGTCCCGCTCAAACATCTGGAAATCCTCCCCTTCGATGGGCGCCTTGTGGTGGTTGTTGCCGATCAGCAGTTCCGGCTTCAGGCCATGGATGTAAGCATAGAACTCCGGCATGCGCCAGTCGAAGCCCGGATCTGGATCATGGTCCCAGATGCCGTCGAACCACAGCGCGGCGACATTGGGATACTGGGTGATGAGTTCCCGTACCTGGTCCTTCATGAACTGGAAATAATGCCCGTAATCCTGGCTGTCTCCCCGGCGGCCGGTCTTGTGACCGGTTTCCCCAAGCGGGTAGTCTTCCCGTACCCAGTCAACAAGTGAGTAATAAAGATGATAGTCAAGTCCTTCTTCCGCACAAGCCTTCGCCAGCTCACCCACGATGTCGCGGCCAAAAGGCGTGGCATCGATGATATCGTAATCGGTAGCCGCCGTATTGAACATCGAGAAACCGTCATGATGACGCGAAGTCAGCGTCACGTAGCCGGCACCGGCATCCTTGAAGGCACGTGCCCAGGCCCGCGCATCATATTTCACAGGATTGAAATATTGGGCGGCCACGGCATATTCATCCTTGTTGAGACCGGCGGTCTGGAGATACCATTCCCCCTGCGCATAGGTGGCATAGAGGCCCCAGTGCAGGAAAATACCCAGGCGATGCTGCTGGAATTCCTTCCGTGCCTGCAGGTTTTCAGGCGACGGGACATAACTTTGAGCAACGGCGCTGCCGCCCGTCAGGACCAGGCAGCCCATGAGGAAAATAAGGATCTTTTTCATACGTCAGCCGAAAATGCGTTCATCGTCCCTAAGTTACGATTTTTTATTAACTTTAGCCGTATTTTCGAACGACAAAACACTGTAATATTATGCCAGTCAAATTCTATCAGCCTGAAAATCAGGTACCTCTCGAAATGCACAAGGTGCGTGTCGTCCAAAAACTTTCCCTTCTTCCCGTAGAGGAGCGCCTGAAGCGCATCCAGGAAGCCGGCAACAACACCTTCCTGCTCCAGAACAAAGACATTTACATGGACATGCTCACAGACTCCGGCGTGAACGGAATGTCCGACGAGCAGGTCGCTTCCATGAGCATTGCCGACGACGCGTACGCAGGCTCTGAGACTTTCAACCGTGTCAAGGCGGCTGTCAAGGAAGTTTTCGGAACCGAGAACGTGCTGCCCGCACACCAGGGCCGCGCTGCCGAGAACATCCTGGCAGAAGCCTATGTCAAGCCGGGCATGTATACCCTGATGAATTTCCACTTCACGACCACCAAGGCCCATATCACCCGCCTGGGCGGCACCGTGATCGAACTGGTCGACAAAAAAGGACTGGTACCCAAGAGCGACGATCCCTTCAAGGGAGATTTCGACCTCAAGCTCCTCCGCAAGACGATCAAGGAATTAGGCCCGGAAAAAGTCGCCTTCGTCCGCGTCGAAGCCGGGACGAACCTCATCGGCGGGCAGCCCGTTTCCCTCGAGAACATGCTTGCGGTTACCGATATCTGCCATGAATTCGGCGTCAAGAGCGTGTTGGATGCTTCCCTGCTGCAGGATAACGTCTACTTCATGAAGATTCGCGAGCCCCGCTGCAAGTTCATGACCACCAAGGAAATCTACCATGTCCTTGCCGACCGTTTCGACATCATCTATTTCAGCGCACGCAAACTTGGATTCTCCCGCGGCGGCATCATCACGGCGCACGACAAGCGCTTCACGGACGAAATGATGGAGTTCGTGCCGCTCTATGAGGGATTCCTCACCTACGGCGGCATGGAGATCCGTTCCATGGAAGCCATGGCCGTGGGCCTGTACGAGTCGCTCGACATGGAATACATCAGCCAGGGGCCTGAATTCATCGCATATCTGGTGAAAGAACTCGACGACTACGGCGTGCCTGTCATCAAGCCTGCCGGCGGCCTGGGCGCCCACCTGAACTGCTCGGAAATCGTTCCGGACATCCCGCACAACCAGTATCCTGCCGCAGCCGTAGGAGCGGCCCTCTACATTGCCGGCGGTATCCGCGGCATGGAGCGCGGTACCCTCAGTGAGCAGCGTGAGCCCGACGGCACCGAGCGCTTTGCGGAACTTGAACTCCAGCGCCTCGCCATGCCGCGTCGCGTGTTCACCCTCTCCCAGGTGAAATATTGCGCCGACCGCGTCAAGTGGCTGTGGGACAACCGCCAGCTCATCGGCGGCCTCCAATGGGTATCGGAGCCCAAAGTGCTGCGTTTCTTCTTCGGCCGGCTCGAAGAGATCGGCTACTGGCAGGAAGAACTCGTCAAGAAATTCCGCGCCGATTTCGGAGACTCACTTTAACTGAATCTTATCCCTATACCGGAAGCCATGAAACGACTGCTCCTCATCCTGTCCGCCGTCCTGCTGACGGCCAGCCCCGTCATCGCCCAAGCCTACGACCCCGCCGCATCGTCCGACGCACAGGTCATTCTGGGAAACGCCCGCTTCACCGTCCTGACAGACAGGCTGGTCCGCATGGAGTGGTCGCCTTCCGGGCGCTTTGAAGACCATGCCACCCTGGCCATCGTCAACCGGAACCTGCCGGTGCCGAAATATTCCGTCCAGAAAAACAAGGACGGGCTGACCATCAGGACGTCCGCCCTGACGCTGAGCTACCGCGAGGACGCCGGACCGTTCACGGCAGACAACCTGAAAGTATCGTTCCGGATGAACGGCAAGACGGTCGTCTGGCACCCGGGAATGGATGCATCCGGCAACCTCATGGGAACGGCCCGCACGCTGGACGGCTGCTCAGGTCCTGACCACATCAATTACAGCGATCCGATGGAGCCCGGCATCCTTTCGCGAGACGGATGGGCTGTCGTGGACGAGAGCAAGCGGCATATCTTCGTCAGCGACGACAGCGACTGGGGCGAATGGGTCGCACCCCGTCCGGAAGTAGACGTGCAGGACTGGTATCTATTCGCCTACGGACACGACTACAAGACGGCCCTGGCCGATTTCGCAAAGGTGGCGGGAAAGATGCCGCTTCCTCCGAAATTCGTGTTCGGCTACTGGTGGAGCCGGTATTGGGCTTATACGGATGAGGAATTCATCGGCCTGGCCAGGGAATTCCGCAAGCGGGAGCTGCCCATCGACGTGATGGTCATCGACATGGACTGGCACGAGACCTGGCGGGGCGCTGCCAAGCGGCTGGGCCGCGACGAGTTCGGCCAGGGCATCGGATGGACCGGCTATACCTGGAACCGTGACCTGATCGGCGATCCGGAAGGCATGCTGAACGAGATGCACGGCATGAAGCTCAAGACCTCGCTCAACCTGCATCCGGCCTCGGGCATCGTCGTCCGTGAAAAAGTCTATCCGGCTTTCGTCGCCGACTACCTGTCCCGGACCAACGACTACGACGGGCCGGAAGGTTATGTCAAGGCGGACGGATACCATGCCCCGGTCCCCTTCCGGATGGACCAGCGGGCCTGGGCCGACGCCTATTTCAATTCCGTCATCCATCCCCTCGAAAAGCAGGGCGTGGATTTCTGGTGGCTCGACTGGCAGCAATGGAAGGAAAGCAAATATGTCCCGGGGCTGAGCAACACTTTCTGGCTCAACCACACCTTCTTCAATGACAAGGTGCGGCGCAGCCGCGACCTGGCCCCGGAGGATGCTCCGCGCCCGATGATCTATCATCGCTGGGGCGGACTGGGCAGCCACCGCTACCAGCTGGGCTTCTCAGGCGACACCAAGATCAAATGGGAAGTGCTGGGTTACCTGCCGGAATTCACCGCCACGGCATCCAACGTCCTTTATGGTTACTGGGGCCACGACCTCGGCGGCCACATGCAGGACAGCGATGTCCCTACGGAACCCGAACTGTTTACCCGCTGGCTGCAGTACGGCGTCTTCTCGCCCATCTTCAAGACGCACAGCACGTCTTCGGCCGTGCTGGAGCGCCGCATCTGGATGTTCCCGGATCACTATGCCTACATGAAGGAAGCCCTGGAACTGCGCTATGCCCTGACGCCCTACATCTACGACATGGCGCGCAAGGCCTACGACACGGGCATTTCCCTGTGCCGGCCGCTTTACTATGAATATCCGGAAGACGATCGGGCCTACACCTGGAAACAAGAGTATTTCTTCGGCGACGAGATCCTGGCGGCGACGGTCTGCCAGCCTGTCGACTCCACCACCGGCCTGGCCCGCCGCGACGTCTGGCTGCCTGCCGGCAACGACTGGTACGACATGGCGCACCAGCAGATGCTCCGCGGAGGAACCGTGCAGAAGTTGTACTATACCATCGCGGAAAACGCCTGGTTTGTCAAGGCTTGCGCGATCATCCCGATGGCGGAGCCCGGCATCCAGCATCTCCAGGAACAGAGCAACGTCCTGCGTCTCTATCTTGCTCCGGGCAAAGGATCGGGCAGCTACACCCATTATGAAGACGACCAGGCCAGCCAGGCCTACCCCACCCAGTACGCAAAGACGAAAATCACCCGCCAGTCCACCTCCGGCGGACTGACACTCACCATCGGCGCCCGCGAGGGCTCCTATCGCGGCATGCCCGAATCACGCAAATGGACGATCGTGCTGGGCGGGCTCGACCACAATCCCCGTCAGGTCATGATGAACGGCGTTCTCCTTGCCAGCCAGTATTATCCCGATACGATGGAGGCTGTGATCGAACTGCCCGAGCATGATGCCAACGTGAAACGGACGATTAACATACGGTACTAAGAAAGCTATTTGCAACCCATGAAAAAACTCTGCATCACACTTCTGGCGCTGACGGCTTGTCTGGCCGTTCCTTCCGCCGCCCAGACGATTACCCATCCCACACAGGATGAAGCGCTCCTCCGCCACTGGATCCAGGTACTCGGCTCCGACGACTTCGGCGGCCGCATGCCGATGACGGAATATGAGACCAAGACCATCGATTATCTTGCTGCAGAAATGCGGGCGATCGGCTTGGAACCGGCTTTCGGCGACAGCTATTTCCAGAAGGTCAAGACCGTTTCTACCATCTGCCGTCCTGTCGGTGGAAAATTGCGGGTGAAGGGGGCGCGCAAGCGCGTGGACCTGCTCTTCCCGGATGACCTGGTCATCTGGACATCCAGGGCGACCGACAAGGTGGAACTGCCTGCCACGGAGTTCGTTTTCTGCGGCTTCGGCATCGATGCGCCCGAGTTCGGCTGGAACGATTTCGAAGGCGTCGACGTCAAGGGAAAGATCATCATCGCGATGGTCAACGATCCGGGCTTCTACGATGCCGCGCTCTTCCAGGGCAAGAACATGACCTATTACGGGCGCTGGTCCTACAAGTTCGAGGAGGCGCAGCGCAGGGGTGCGGCCGGCTGCCTGGTCCTGCACAATACGGCGGCGGCCAGCTACGGCTGGAACGTGGCGGCCAACCACACCGGCAGCAACCTGGCGCTCTATGACGAGGCCACCCGCAACGCCGACGCCCTGGCTTTCAAGGGCTGGTTCCACGAGAACGGCTGCCGCAAGCTCTTCGAAGCGGCCGGCGTCGATTTCGAAGCGACCCTGGCCGCGGCCAAGCGTCCGGGCTTCCGCGCTTTCGTGCTCAAGGCCAAGGCTCCGCTCGTGATGAATGTGGACTACAAGATAGAAGAGACGTCCAACGTGGCCGGTGTCCTGCCGGGTACGGACCTGAAAGACGAAGCGGTGGTCTTCAGCGCGCACTGGGATCATTTCGGTTTCGGCGAGCCCGACCAGACGGGTGACAACATCTACAACGGTGCCTCGGACAACGGTTCGGGCATGGCGGCCGTGCTGTGGCTGGCCAAGAAATATGCGGAGCTGCCACAGCGGCCGCGTCGTTCCATGGTCTTCTTCATACCGACGCTCGAGGAGAGCGGGCTCTTCGGTTCGGAGTATTACTGCGCACACCCGGCCTTCCCCATGGACAAGACCGCGGCCTGCATCAATTTCGACTGCATCGCTCCCGAGCCGCTCACCTATGACGTGATGGTGCTGGGCGGCGGCAAGAACGAACTCGACCGCTACCTTGTGGCGGCGGCCGGAGCGCAGGGGCGTTATGTGGTCTGGAATGATGACAACTCGGACGGCTGGTACTTCCGTTCCGACCATTTCAATTTCGTGAAGAAAGGTGTTCCTGCCGTGGTCATCGAATACGGGAAGGACCTTGTCGATCCGTCCCGCCCCAACAAATATCCGCGTTCGGACTGGTACCACAAGCCTTCCGATGAATACCGCGAGGACTGGGACTTCAGCGGCACGCTGGCCCACGTCCGCCTGATGTTCGGCGTCGGCCTCAATGTCGCCAACGCTGACAGGCGTCCAGCGTGGTATTGAGGAGATTCCGGATCGAGTCCGGAATGACGATTACACCAACATAAGTGACGATTACACCAGCGACAGGGCCACGTCCATCATGTGGGTGAAGGTGGTCTGGCGGTCGGAGGCAGAGGTTACTTCACCGGTGATCAGGTGGTCGGAGATGGTCAGGATGACCAGTGCTTTCTTCTTGTGGAAGGCGGCGTTCATGTAAAGGGCCGAGGCTTCCATTTCGACGGCGATGACACCCATGTTCATCCAGTTCATCCCTTTCGAGTGCTGATTGTAGAAAGCGTCGGACGACAGCACGTTGCCCACTTTGTAGCGGTAGCCGAAACGGTCGCATGAATCCGCGGCGCGACGCAGCAGGTCGAAATCGGCGATCGGCGCGAACGTGCCGGGCAGTTCGAACTGCGCGCCATAGTTGGAATCGGTGCAGGCGGCCTGCGCCAGTACCAGGTCGCCCAGTTTCAGCTCGGGATCGTAGGACCCGGCGGAACCGACACGGATGATCGTTTCCACATCATAGAACTTAAAGAGCTCCCAGGTGTAGATGCCGATGGAAGGGATACCCATGCCATGTCCCATCACACTCACCGGGCGGCCTTTGTAAGTACCCGTAAAGCCCAGCATGCCACGGACGTTGTTGAACTGGACCGCATCATCCAGAAAGTTATCCGCAATGAACTTGGCGCGAAGCGGGTCGCCTGCCATCAGGACGGTGGGACAAATCTGGCCGTATTCGGCCCCGATATGGGGCGTGGGGGTATTTCTCTTGATCATTTTCTCGTTTTGTTTGGTGAACATACAAAGATAATGAAAATTGCATAATTCTTCGTATCTTTGATAGTTTGATAGCAAAAACCCATCATAAGCCAAATAAATCGTATCCAAATACAACGTATATGAAACAAATTGTCGAGTGCGTCCCCAACTACAGCGAGGGACGTGATAGATCAGTCATTGATGCCATCGTGGCCGCTATCGCCACCGTCGAGGGCGTAAAAGTGCTCGACGTCGATCCGGGCGAAGCCACCAACCGCACCGTCGTCACTTTCGTCGGAGAGCCCGCCGCCGTCTGCGAAGCCGCTTTCCGCGGCTCCGCCAAAGCGCAGGAACTCATCGACATGCGCCGGCACCACGGTGCCCATCCCCGCTCCGGCGCGACGGACGTGCTGCCGCTCATCCCTGTATCAGGCATTACGCTCGAAGAATGCGCCGTGCTGGCCCGGGATCTCGCGAAGCGCATGTATGAAGAGCTGGGCATCCCCTGCTACTGCTACGAGGCCGCAGCCTTCAAGCCCGAGCGCAAGAACCTGGCAGTTTGCCGTGCCGGCGAATACGAGGCTCTGCCCGAGAAGATCGCCGATCCGGCCCGCCGTCCCGACTTCGGCCCCGATGCGTACAATGACATCGTCGCCCGCTCGGGTGCCTCGAACGTGGGCGCCCGCAATTTCCTGGTGGCTGTAAACTACAACCTCAACACCACCTCCACCCGCCGCGCCATGGCCATCGCCTTCGACGTGCGCGAGAAGGGCCGCAAGGCCCGTGAGGGCGGCTCGCTGACCGGCAAGCTGCTCAAGGATGAGAAAGGCGAGCAGATCTGGATTCCCGGCACGCTGAAAGGATGCAAGGCCATCGGCTGGTACATCGACGAATACGGCATCGCCCAGGTGTCCATGAACATTACGGATATTGACGCTACGCCGCTGCATGTGGCCTACGAAGAGGTGTCGCGCGCGGCTGCGGCACGCGGCCTGCGCGTGACCGGCGCCGAGATCGTCGGCCTGGTTCCCAAGCGCGTGCTGCTCGAAGCCGGCCGTTTCTATCTGGCGAAGCAACAGCGTTCGCTCGGCATCGATGAAAGCGAGATCCTGAAAATCGCCGTCAAGTCGATGTCGCTCGACGACCTGCGGCCCTTCGATCCGAAAGAGAAAGTCATCGAGTTCCTGATGGAAGACCCGGAGGAAGAGGCCCGCAAGCACCGTCTGGTGCGCATGACGGCCGAAGGTTTCGCCCGCGAGACGGCCTCCGAATCCCCCGCCCCGGGCGGCGGATCCATCTCCGCCTACATGGGTGCCCTGGCAGCCGCACTGGGCACCATGGTCGCCAATCTCTCCGCCCACAAGCGCGGCTGGGACGAGCGCTGGAAAGAATTCTCCGACGTGGCGGAGCGGGGCCAGGCCCTGATGCAGGAGCTGCTTGACCTCGTGGATGAAGACACCGCCGCCTTCGACAAGATCATGGCCTGCTTCGGGATGCCTAAGGGCACCGACGAAGAGAAGGCTACCCGTGCCGCCGCCATTGAGGAAGCTACTTTATATGCCGCTTCCGTTCCTTTGAAGACCATGGAGGCCGCACTCAAAGCCCTGCCGCTGGCGCTCGAGATGGCGCAGAAGGGCAATCCGGCTTCGGCATCGGATGCCGGCGTGGCCGCCCTGGCCGCCCGCGCCGCCTGCCGTGGCGCCGAGCTCAACGTCCGCATCAACGCCTCGGGCCTGAAGGACCCCGCTCCCGCACAGCCGCTCATAGCCCGCGCCGCGGAGATCCTCCGCGAGGCAGAGGCGCTGGAAGCGCAGGTACTGGACGCTGTCAACGGACACATTAACGGATAATGCCATGAACGCTTTCCAAGAAGAAATACTGGCGGGGATTCCGGCGGAGTTGCCGGAGGTCAAGGCCTATGATCCCGAAATCAACCATGCACCCAAGCGCAAGGATATCCTGACACCGGATGAAAAGGTGTTGGCGCTGAAAAACGCGCTGCGATACTTCCCGCAGGCCTTGCACGCGCAACTGGCTCCGGAGTTCGCGGAAGAGCTCAAGAAGTACGGCCGCATCTATATGTACCGCTTCCGTCCGTCCTACGAGATGTATGCTCGGCCGGTCGATGAGTATCCGGCGCGCTCACACCAGGCCGCGGCCATCATGGCGATGATCCAGAACAACCTGGACCCGCGCGTGGCGCAGCATCCGCACGAACTGATCATCTACGGCGGCAACGGGGCCATCTTCCAGAACTGGGCACAGTACCGGCTGGTGATGCAATACCTGGCCACGATGACCGACGAGCAGACGCTCGTCATGTATTCCGGCCATCCGCTGGGCCTCTTCCCTTCCCACAAGGATGCGCCGCGGGTGATCGTCACCAACGGCATGGTGATCCCCAATTACTCGAAGCCTGACGACTGGGAGCGTTTCAACGCCCTGGGCGTTTCACAATACGGCCAGATGACGGCCGGTTCCTATATGTACATCGGCCCGCAGGGCATCGTCCACGGCACCACCATCACGGTGATGAATGCCGCCCGGAAACAGCTTCGCAAGCGCGGGCTTTCCGGCGATGACCGCGGCGGCGTACTCTTCGTGACCGCCGGCCTCGGCGGCATGTCGGGTGCCCAGCCGAAAGCCGGCAACATCGCCGGCGTGGTGAGCGTCACCGCCGAAATCAATCCCAAGGCAGCCGAAAAGCGCCATGCACAGGGCTGGGTGGACGAACTCCACCACGACCTGGACGAACTCATCCCCCGCATCCGCAAGGCGGTCGCGGCCAAGGAGGTCGTATCGCTGGCCTATGTAGGCAACGTCGTGGACCTGTGGGAGCGCCTCGCCGACGAAGATATCCACGTGGACCTGGGGTCTGACCAGACCTCGCTCCACAACCCCTGGGCCGGCGGCTACTATCCAGCAGGCTACAGCCTCGAGGAATCCAAGAAGATGATGGCCGAAGAGCCTGCGCGTTTCAAGGAGGCCGTGCAAGCATCGCTCCGCCGCCAGGTAGCTGCCATCAACCGCCTCACTGCCAAGGGCATGTACTTCTTCGATTACGGCAACGCCTTCCTGCTGGAAAGCTCCCGTGCCGGTGCCGACATCCTGCTTCCGGACGGACGCTTCCGCTACCCGTCCTATGTGCAGGACATCATGGGCCCCATGTACTTCGACTACGGTTTCGGTCCGTTCCGCTGGGTGTGCATGAGCGAGAAGCCGGAAGACCTGGCCAAATCCGACGCGCTGGCCGTCAAAGTCCTCGGCGAGATTGCCGCCTCGGCTCCGGAAGAGATCGCCGGGCAGATGCGCGACAACATCCACTGGATCGAGGAAGCCGGTCGCAACCACCTGGTCGTGGGGTCGCAGGCCCGCATCCTCTATGCCGACTGCGAGGGCCGCACGAAGATCGCACTGGCCTTCAACGAGGCCATCCGAAAAGGCGAGATTACCGCACCTATCGTCCTGGGGCGCGACCACCACGACGTCTCAGGCACTGACTCCCCGTTCCGCGAGACCTCGAACATCTACGACGGCTCGCAGTTTACGGCTGACATGGCCGTCCAGAACGTCATCGGCGACGGCTTCCGCGGAGCCACCTGGGTCTCGATCCACAACGGCGGCGGCGTCGGCTGGGACGAAGTCATCAACGGCGGCTTCGGCATGGTGATCGACGGCTCGGAAGACAGTGACCGCCACATCC
>JAEETO010000031.1 GCA_016290385.1 Bacteroidales bacterium
CTTTATTGAAGCGGATTTCCAGACGGGTGTCGGTATGGTGTTCTTCGTCCCGCGCCCAGCCCACAAGGATGTCCGCGTGGCGGAATTTCAGCCCGTTTTCCTGCGCGAAACGCTCCCCATAGCTGTCATACCAGCCCCTGACGAGCACATTCTGTTTCTTTAGCAGGGTCTTCAACGCCGGTGTCATGGCAATGGACCGGAGGGTATAGGGAATCACGACACATTCCAGGTTCCGGAACCCTTCCAGGAATCCCGGGCCGACCTCGGTGATGCCTTTCTCGAATTCCACGTAGGGGTACTCATCCGTCCATCTGCGGCCCATCCCGCGATCATATTTCACATCCAGGTCTCCCTCGCACACCTTCCCCTTCCCGCACACCTTCAACGGCCTTCCATAAGTAAAAGTGTACGTGATGTCTTTGTTGTAAAGTGAAAAATTCATGGCAAAAGATAGTAATCAGTAGATAACGCAAATATACCCATTTTCTCCGAGATTCCATCCTCACTGGAGGCCGCGCAAGTCGTTACCGTCAGATATTGCCCAGAAAAACGTCCTTAATCCCATAGGAGAGGGCCATCTCCCTGGCCCGGATCAGCGTTGCCGCAGGAGTGGGCCCCGTCGCCTTCATGCGGTACCAAGGAAAGTATCTGCTGAAATGCAGCGGCACGTCCGGCAGATGGTTGTCAACCATCCACTGGCAGAGTTTCCCTATATGCCCATCCGAATCGTTCAAGCCCGTGACCAGCAGGTTGGTGATCTCGACGTGGACGCCCGCCTTGTGCATGGCCAGGATGTTCTCCAGCACAGGGGCGAGGGTTGCCCCACAATACTTGCGGTATATGTCGTTGTCCATCGCCTTGATATCGATGTTGGCGGCGTCGAGATACGGCAAGATTTCTTGCAAAGGCTCCTTCTCGACATATCCCGCCGAAACGAGGATGTTCTTCAAGCCCTTGTCGTGCGCGAGGGCAGCGATGTCGTACATGTATTCCCACCACGTGAAAGGTTCGGTATAGGTGTAAGCGATGGAGGGAAGGCGACGGCGCAGGCACATGTCGACCACTGCTTCAGGGGAGAGGGGTGTGCTGTCGGTCTCCTCCGGAGCCACCTGTGAGATGTCGCTGTTCTGGCACCACCGGCATGAAAGGTTGCAGCCGGTGCAGCTCAGGGAAAGGCAGCGCGTCCCGGGCATGAAGCGGTTCAAGGGTTTCTTCTCCACGGGGTCCACGGCCAGGGCACAGGGCATCCCGTAGGAGAGCGCATACAGACTGCCGCCACGGCACTCGCGACTGCGGCATATGCCCCTTGCGCCTTCCCGGATCCGGCATCGGTGGGGGCAGAGCAGGCACTGCACACCGTCTCCGGTGGCTGTAAAATACCTTGCTTCAATCATCGCTTCATGTCAGACTCCTTAATAATATGGGCTTGATATATATAAAGATCGGCATCCCTCCACCCATTCCAGCCGATTCCAGCCTTGTCGCGGGCGCAGTGGCCCAGGAACTCCTCCGTCGTCCAGCCCGTCTCTTCAGCAACCTGGGGCAGGAAGGTCCCGTGGTTGTACCCCTTGATCATGTAGATGCCGTCACGGCCCAGCTTGAACTCGTCGATAGAGTCAATCTTCTTGAGCGGGGAAAGCACGGAGACCTCTATCTCCACCTTCGGCGCCTCTCTTTTCGAAAGGGCGGGGAAGCGGGGATCGGAGAAGGCGGCGCTTAGGGCCATCTCCCGGATCGTGGCATGAAGGCTCTCATTGGACGTGAATCTCCCGATGCAGCCCCGCAGGTCTCCGTAGAGATGAAGCGTCACAAAGACGCCATATCCCTTTTCTTTCAAGATACCGACGGGGGCGTCGTCTCCGTCATAATCGAGGCCCAACTTGGAATAGATGGCTGAACGGGCGGTGGCGATCATCCGCTTCTTCTCTTCTTCGGAAAATTGGAAAAGAGGTTTGTCCTGCCGGGTTACTACGATGGCGTTGTACCCCACGACCGCATCTTTATCACCGTATGGGGAATCGCCAGAGTTTCGATACATTATGTGTTCGGCCGAGAAGCCGTCACGTCCCTGGGCGTCCATCATAGACAGGAGGATGGCGATGGCGGAGGCCCCGCAGGCTGGAGTATCCTCTCCCTGAAAGTCCTTCCTGATGATGTCCGAAAGCGCGTTCAAGAATTCTTCAAGGCCTCCTGTGGTGATGGCCTTTGCGAGATAGAGGTCGGATGTCTTTGCATTATCATAAGAGGGATAGTGGGAGAAGTCCGAGCTGATGATGAAGAGGTTTTCTTCATTGAAATATGGCTCAAGCACCTCGGCAATCTGCTGTAGGACACCGAGACGCTGGGTCCCGACAATGATAGGCACTATAGGAGGAACATCCTCGAAGATCATCTGCAGGAAAGGTAGCTGGACTTCCAGGCAATGCTCCCGGTCGTGGGCGTCGGCCCGACAGATGAACGCGCCGTCGCCCTTTCGGATGAGCTCCTTACCCATGGCGGCGTCTATCCTGACGTTGCCCAATGGCGTAGCTACGGCGTTGTAAAGGGTATCTACGCTGGCCCCGGCGAAGCCCACGCGATGGCTCGGGCCGATGAGGAAGATCCGTTTGTATGCGTGTCCGCGGGGTAAGCGGCTGTAGGCTGCCCCGGCCACCTCGCCGCTGAAGACATATCCCGCATGGGGCACGATGAGAGCCTGCGGGGCGGGGGAGTCAACGGAGGGGCGCAGCCATGGCGACACCATGGATCGGATTTCATCTGCCGAAGCAGGATAAAAGGAGCCGGCGACAGCCGGCCGTCTTACTTTCGAGACATCTTGATTGCGGATCATGGGAAAAGTTTTTATAGAAAAGGCGCACGCAGCAAGAATGATAACGATTCCGATATGATGAAGACGGTAGATCATGCTGAATGGGCGTCGTTATCGACGATAAACAGTAACAAAGACAAAGATACCCAATTTCTCCAAAATCTCATCCTCACAGGAGGCTCCAAATGAGGATGGACCGCTCGAAAAACGGCTGCCATCCTCAAAAGACGGCGCTGGTGAGGATGGCGAACATTTTTAAATCGAAATGCTTGCATTTCGTGTATTGGCGCAGTATATTTGTAGTTGACCAGAGCCATGGTGGCGTTGGCGTTTTTGTGAAGATAGAATATGGCAAAGGAACAAAAGGAGCATTCCTTCTATGAAAAGGAAGAACGGTGCAGACGGGTTTTCGAATGGACGCTTCGAAAGTATGGCGGTGTGTGGCATCTGTGTACGCCGGGCGAGAAGCAAGCGTTGATTTTCAAGGATGATATCGACTATGTGTTTGCGATGACACTGGCGGCGATGTGCGCGTATGATTGTCCGGACGTGCAGATCATCACTTTTGAAATCATGGGCAACCACGTACATTTCATACTGTGCGGAAGCGAATCGGCAGTGAAGATTTTCTTCGCTTTATTCAAGAAACGCTTGCAGCGTTATCTGGCGGAAAAAGGGCAAAGGATGGATTTGACCAACTTTGCCTGTAAGGAGCCGATTCCGATCGAGACACTCGAATCGATGCGCAACCAAATCTGCTACACGAACCGAAACAACTTTGTCGTTGATCCCGGACATACGCCGTTTTCGTATCCCTACGGTGCGAACAGCTATTTCTTTACGCCGAAGGCCAAACAGCAGAAGGACAAGCTGTTCGGTGAACTGACCCTGCGCGAGAAACGGCATCTGATCCATGCGCGGGAGCCTAACTATCCTGATACTTATGTCATTACGGACGGCTATTTTTCACCGATGAATTACTGTCGGCTTGACATTGGCGAAGCCGTTTTCCGGGATGCCCGGCACTACTTCAACAAACTGACGAAAAACATCGAATCGAATAAAGAGATTGCCGCCATGCTCGGAGACTCCATTTTTTATACCGATGACGAGTTATTTGATGTCGTACGGAAGGTCTGCAATGAAAAGTATGATGGTCAACGGCCGGCATTGTTGGGGAAAAATGAGAAGACGGAACTGGCTCGTATGCTTCACTATGACTATAATGCCGATAATGAAAAGATCCGACGCATGTTGAACCTTTCGATAAACTATCTCGATCAGATATTTCCGTCTTGATGAGGTCTGTGCTTTGGCACTCTGGCTGTCTCTTCAAGGACCCTAACCACCCTCGGTTGATAGAGGGAGGGGCCCGCCGCTTTAGCGGTGGGAAGGAGACTCGCTTGGCGAGTCGGTCCTTGAAGAGACAGCCAGAGTGCCCGCCGAAGATCGCCATCCTCAAAAGAGGGCAATGATGAGGATGGAGGGCTCGAAAAAAAGTCGCCATCCTCAAGAGACGGCTCTGGTGAGGATGGTGTTTTTGCCGACTAGGGTTCCAGATGATCTGCGAGGATTTCGGCGAAGTCGCGGACGGGGACGGGGGCGTAGCGGGAGAGGGTCTTGAGGCAGAGGGGACAGGCGGTGACGATCTGTTCGGGGTTGTTGGCCGTCAGGTTCTCTACGGAGCCGCGCGTGATGGGCTCGCGGTCTTCGTAGCGTAACGTCAGCGAACCGACGGAGCCGCCGCAGCAGATGCTCTCCTTGCGCTCCTTCGGCGCAGGCACCAGCTGACCGACGGCGGCGAGCGCCTGGCGCGGCGCATCGTAGATGCCGCAGCCGCGGCCCAGGTCGCACGGGTCGTGATAGACCAGCGTTTCGTGGCCGTTCTCCAGTTTCAGCCGGCCCTCGGCGATGAGCTGGTTGAAATACTCCGTGTAGTGCATTACCTCCACGCCGATCAGCCCGTACTGCTCCTTGAAGATGCGGTAGCAGATGGCGCAACTGACCAGCAGGACCTGCGCCCCGCTGTCTTCGATCAGCTTGCGGTTCTTCTCGATCAGCTGCCGTGCCTCTTCCTGTCGACCGGACAGCATCAGCGGGCGGCCGCAACAGATGCTGCCGTCCTTGTCCATCATCTCCCAGTCAATCCCGGCGGCCTCCAGCACCTTCTGTACGGACCTGGAAATCACTGGCGTAAGCGAACTCATGCAGCCCGCGTAATACAGGACCTTGTCTTCGCCGACCTGTCGGGGCGCGACCGCGGCCAGATAGCTGAAATCGGCCGGCAGCCGGTTGTTCTTCTTTTCCTGCGCCGTGCGGTAGGCCAGGCGGATGCCGCAGGCATCCAGCTGCACCTGACAGAGCGCTGCGCACTTGCCGCACATCAGGCATTTCTCCGCATTGACCAGAGAACGGCGCTGATTGCGCCGCCGCAGGCTGCGCACCATGTAGACGGTGGCGTCCTGAACGTTCTTTTTCTGCACGCCCATCGGGCAGGCGTCGATGCATACGCCGCAACTCGGACAGGCATAGAGCATCGCCAGCGTGAAACCCTTGCGCGTGTGGCGTACCGGCAGCCCCGCATTCCGCATGGGAATGAGCAGGATCTCCGCCGGGATGTGCATGTAGCGCGTGAACGGCAGAACCGTCAGGAAAGTGCCCAGCGCCAGAGAGTAAAGCCACCATGCCAGGGTGAAGTTCTGGGGATTGCTCATAAAGTTTCGGAGCAGCCAGTTGATCGGGATGGTCATGAAGCTGCCGCCCGCCACGCCGGCCGTGAATCCTTCAGCGATCCAGCGCAGCGGGAAGATGGCCCACAGGCTGTAAAGACCGATCAGGTCGGGCAGCGTGAGCCGGGTGGTGCGGCGCATGCCCACGATGCGTGAGCGGAAACGCTTGATGATGGCGATTGTGATGCCGCTCAGGATGACCAGTAGGAAGAAGTCCATCAGGAAGAAGAAGAACGAGCCCTGCAGGGTCTGGTTCTGTTCCTCCATGAAATAGCGGAAGAAGATCGGGTAATAGAGCTTGTGGAGCCGTTCAGGAATATAGAGGATTGTCTCGATGTGGCCGATGACGATGATCATGAACCAGCCGAAAGCGATGCTCGCGTGCATGTAGCCCAGCACTTTGTTGCGCTTCCAGAGTTTTACGTGGAAGAGACAGTCGCAGAACAGGTCGCGGACGTTCCTGGCGATGGCCGACGGCGTAATCAGCGAGAGTGCGAACTTCTGGCGGTCGGCCGGCTTGAGCTGGACGAGAACCCGGACCAGCGCGATGAGGCAGTAGCCCAGCACGAAGGTCATGCCGAAGACGAAGGGCAGGACAAAGGGGTCGTAGGCGGCGAGGATGCGTTCTTTCATCGGTCAGCCTCCTCTTTTAGCCCGTCCGGCCCGTATACTTTTCCGATGCTCAGGATCAGGTGGCGCGTGTTGATGCCCCTAGGACATACGAGCAGGCACTTCCCGCAGAGCATGCAGTGCCGGAGCATGGGCAGGGTCTCCTTTTCACGGCCCCGCTGCAGCGACAGGATCACGCGGCGCAGGCTCATCTCGGTAAAGACGCCCGCACTGCAGCTGGCCGTGCATGAACCGCATGCGATGCACTTCGCTACGTCGGGCTCGCGGCGGTGCAGCTCCTCGAACAGGGGATTCTGCACGTTCTCGATCTTGAGCGTGGCGCTGGGAGTGAGTCCGTAACCGAAGTCGATCATCGTTTGGCGGGGGTTTTGAGATAACGGTCGATGGCCATTGCGGCAGCCGCGGCTTCAGACAGCGTCTCGGGGATGGTCTTGGGTCCGGTGGCTGTGCCGGCGAAGAAGATTCCCTCGCGCGAAGAACTGCAGGGGGCGTCCACGATGCTGCTCGGAACGAAGAAACCGTCGTCGCCCACCGAGATGTTCGTCATCCGGGCAAGGTCGGACGTGCCGGCAGCCGGCGCCATGCCGGCCATCAGCACCAGAAGGTCCATCTTGATCTTCATGGGCTTGCCGAAGAGCGTGTCTTCCGCCTTGACGAAAAGATGCCCGTCGAGGTCTTCAGAAACCTCGGACACGCGGCCGCGCACGAAACGGATGCCATAGTCTTTCTGGGCTTTCAGGTAGAGATCCTCGAACTTCCGTCCGAACATGCGCAGGTCCATGTAGAAACAGTAGACCGTCACGTCGGGATATTTCTCCTTGAATTCACAGGCCTGCTTGACCGCCGTCACGCAGCAGACCTTCGAGCACTGTCGGTTGCCCGCTTTCTCGTCGCGCGAGCCCACGCAGTGTACGAAGCCGATGGTATGGACATGGTCGAACTGGGGCGCAGCGCCCGCCTTGAACCAGTCTTCCAGGTCGGCGTTGGTGATCACGCGCTCGTAGATGCCGTAGCCGTATTCTTCTTTTTTTTCAGCCTTGAACAGGTCGAAACCCGTGGTCAGCAGGATGGCGCGCACCTGCGCCGAGAGACCGTTCGACAGCATGACCACCCAGGTGTCCTTAAGCCGGTTGATTGAGGAGATCTCCGTGTCGGTGAAATATTTGATGCCGTCCAGGTCCTGCAGCATGGGGCCCAGCACGGTGCGGGCCTCCACGCCGTCGGGAAAGAGACGGTCCCAGCGGGCGAGATGCCCGCCCAGGACGGGCTGTTTTTCAACGAGGATGGGGGTGTAGCCCAGGTCCCGCAACCTGCGGGAGGCTTCGATGCCGGCGGGTCCACCGCCGATGACGACGACATTCTGGCTCATGTCAGCAGCATTTGATGTTCATGGGGAATTCCGGGCGTTGCAACTCCTTGCCGTTCAGTCCCTTATATTTGTCTTCAGGTTTGTAGGGGATGCCCATCTTGTCGAGCAGCGGCTCCACGGCTACCTGGTGGGTCTGCAGGCCCAGGTCCCAGGGGTCGTAGCCCAGCACCAGTCCCGCCACCTCTTCGTAGGTGAAAACAGGGATGCCGTAGCCGTCCTGCCCGTAGGTCTTGCCCGTCTGCTCGGCGATGACATACTGCCAGCGGTCGAGGAAGTAGGGGCAGCCCGGGCAGTTGGTGATGATCATATCGGGCTTGAAAGGCTCCATGCTCTCGAACTTCTTGTGGGTGTTCGATACCGAATAGCCGCGGTTGGCCCGGACCAGATACTGGCGGAAGCCGAAGCCGCAGCAGTGCCGGCGTTCGGGGTAGTCGATGACCTCGCCGCCCCACGACTCGACCATGCCGGCCAGCACATAAGGGTATTCGGCGCCACCCACGCCCTTCGAAGGGAACATCTTGGAATAGTGGCAGCCGATATGCTCCACCACGCGCAGGGGTTCGCCGGTGGCCTTGTTCACGAGCCGGAATTTCGCCTGCTCGGCAATCTCGTTCCTGAATTTGTAGATGAGGTCGCTGGCGTGCGCCAGGTAGGTCGGGATTTTGAATTCCCGCTTCGTGGCCTTCCAGAGGTTCTCGCGGATCTTTGCCTCGAGTTCCGGGAATTCACGCCAGTCCTCGATGACTTCGGAGTAGAGGCCGAAGCTCGTGATGCAGCTGCACACGTAATTCTCATAGCCTGCCTCGGTCATCAGGGCGAACTGCCGGGCGATGATGGTCATCATGGTCTCCTGCGGGATGGCTTCGCTGTGGTAGGCGATGCCGCCGCAGGTGGTGTGGTGCGGGGTTTCGTAGACATCTTTGCCCAGCCGCTGGCGCAGGATTTCCAGGAAAGTCTTCTCGGAAGCCGGGAAGAAACTCTGGCGGATGCAGCTCCGTACATAGAACCAATGGTCGGTGGGTATCTCTTTCTGGTACTCGGACCAGATGCGTTGTTTGCCTTGGTAGATCATGTCAGTCTTCGGTGTTGAGGTGACAGGTCGAGGTCTGGTTGAAGGCCTGCGCTTCGTATTCTTCCATCGAAAGGCCCATCTCGGCAGCCTTCTCGCGGGATTTCTCCTCCACGATCTCCATCCAGCGTGTGGCGCCGGTCAGGTCGAAGATGGCCTTCAGCTCGTCGAGCGATTCCTGCGGGATCTTGCGCAGGGCGCCGGGGCCGACCTGGCCCAGATGGGCGCCGAGGCGCTCGTACACGTCTTCCATGTGTTCCTGCGTCCATTTGCCCACGGTGCCGTATTCGGGGTGTTTCTCGTAGGCGAAGGTCTTGGGATAGACGCAGTAGCCGTAGTTCAGGACATTCTGCTGCATGGCGTGCATCAGCGGGAGCATCTGCCGGCCCTTCTCGCTTTCCGCGAAACATCCCGTCTCGATGGAAAGGGCCCTTAGAGCCATGATGACCAGGCCCGGTGCATTTTTGCGCGGGCAGCGCGTGACGCAGGAGAGGCATTCGCCGCAATACCAGATCGTATCGCTCTTGAGCAGTTCGAGGATGGCCTCGTCGTCGCGGCTTTGTACGATCGTGACGATTTTTTTCGGATTGTAGCGGTAGAACTCGGCGGCGGGGCAGATGGCGGTGCAGGTGCCGCAGCTGATGCAGGCTTTCAGCCCTTCCTTGATGCGGTAATCCTGTGCCAGCCGATTGTATAATTTACCCATTTTTACAAAATCGATGAAAAATAACATGTAAATATACAAAATTTGTCACATTTTTATTGCTTTTTTATAACTTTACATGCTATTATGCCATGAAAGCGGAATATATGCAACATAACTTTGACAAGATTCTTGACCGCCGCGGTTCCGGCGCCATCATGACCGACCTGCTGCTGGAACGCTACGGGCGGGACGACCTCCTGGCGCTCTGGGTGGCAGACATGTATTTCGAGACGCCTGCGCCTATCCGTGAGGCCATCGAACGTCGTCTGGCACACCAGATTTATGGATATTCCGTGCCGGCTGCTTCCTATTGGGCTTCCATCATCGACTGGGAGCGTGAACTCCATGGCTGGAAGTTCCGTCGTGGGGAGATGACCTTCATCCCCGGCATCGTGCGCGGCATCGCCTATGTGCTGCAGTGCTTCACGCAGCCCGGCGACAAGGTCGTGGTGCAGCCGCCTGTTTATATGCCCTTCCTCAACCTGCCCCGCGACAACGGCCGGCAGGTGGTTTATAATCCGTTGATTTGGGATGCCGCTGCGGGAACCTACCGCATGGACCTGGCCAATCTGGAAGAAGTGTGCGGGAAGGAGTCTCCCAAGGTGCTCATCCTTTCGAATCCGCACAACCCGGCCGGCATCGTCTGGCCGGAGGAAGACCTCGCCGCCGTCGCGGATATCTGCCAGCGCCACGGCGTGCTGGTGATCTCCGACGAGATCCATGCCGACATGGCGCTCGAAGGAGCGGTCCACCATCCTTTCCAGACCGTTTCGCCCGCAGCCGCAGATGTGTCCATCGCATTCGCAGCGCCGAGCAAGACCTTCAACATCGCCGGACTGGTGAGTTCGTTCTGTGTGGTTCCCAATCCCCGCATCCGCGAGCCTTTCTTCCACTACCTCGAGGCCAACGAATTCGACGGACCCCTCTTCCTGTCGGCTATCGCCACGGAGGCGGCCTTCACCCAGTGCGGGGAATGGCGGCGCCAGATGCTGGCCTATGTGAAGGGCAATGTCGATTTTGTCTGTGACTACCTGCGGCAGCATGTGCCCGGCATCGTGCCGGTCCGTCCGCAGGCCTCGTTCCTCATTTGGCTCGACTGCACGCAGCTGGGCCTGGATCACGACACCCTCATCGACCTGTTCGTGAACCGGGCGCGCCTGGCTTTCAACGACGGCGTGGCCTTTGGTCCCGGCGGTGAAGGACACATGCGCATGAACGTGGGTGCTCCGCGAGCCATGGTCGCCGAGGCGATGCAGCGGCTCGAACAAGCTGTCAAATCTCTGAAATAAGCGAAAGATGAAGAAGTTCAAGGACTGGGGCCTGCTCCCGAAAGTATTGATCGCGATTGCACTGGGTGTGATTTGTTCCTTCTTTTTCCCGGCCTGGCTCGTACGCTGTTTCATCACCTTCAACGGCATCTTCAGCAACTTCCTCGGACTGTTCATCCCGATCATCATCCTGGGGCTCATCGCCCCCGGCATCTTCGAGCTGGGCAAGGGCGCCGGGCGTCTGCTGCTCATTACGGCAGGCATCGCTTATCTTTCAACGATTCTGTCCGGCCTGTTCTCCTATGGCACCTGCCGCCTGACCTATCCCGTCCTGCTGGGGGATGCCGCCGTCTCGCTGGGCAGCATCGACATGGAAGCCAATGACCTCAAGCCCTTCTTCACGGTGGAGATGCCGCCGCTGATGAGTGTCACCACCGCGCTGGTGCTGGCTTTCGTCATCGGCCTGTCGCTGATCGCCATCCGTGGCGTCACGTTCCGCAACCTGATGCTGGAATTGCGGGAACTGGTGTTCCTGGTCATCAAGAATGTCATCATTCCCGTCCTGCCCGTCTTCATTTTCGGCATCTTCCTGGAAATGGGGGCGGAGGGCAACGTGGGCCCTGTGCTGGGCATGTTCCTCAAGATCATCGTCGTCATCTTCCTGATGCACGTCATCGTGCTGGTGCTGCAGTTCTGCATCGCAGGCGCCATTGCGCACAAAAATCCGTTCAAGGCGCTTTGGACCATGCTTCCGGCCTACGTGACGGCGCTCGGCACGCAGTCTTCCGCCGCCACGATTCCCGTGACACGGACCCAGGCCATCAAAAACGGCGTCAACTCCGACGTGGCCGACTTCGTGATACCGCTCTGCGCCACCATCCACATGTCGTGCAGCATCCTGAAGATCGTGGCCTGTGCCTATGCCATCTCCCTCAGCATGGGGCTGGACATCAGTTTCGGCACCTATCTGGGCTTCATCCTGATGCTGGGCGTGACCATGATCGCGGCGCCCGGCGTGCCCGGCGGCGCCATCATGGCAGCCCTCGGCCTGCTGGCTTCGATGCTGGGCTTCGATGCCAACATGCAGGGCCTGATGATTGCGCTCTACATTGCCATGGACAGCTTCGGCACGGCGGGCAATGTGACGGGAGACGGTGCCATTGCTCTGATAATTAATACAATAAAGAATAAGGAAATTACAAGTGGAGATACTGAAACTAGCACTGTGCCAGCATAACACTGTCTGGGAGGACGCACGCGCGACGATCGCCCGGCTCGAAAGCCCGGTGAAGCGTTTCTGCGCCAAATACCAGCCCGACCTGCTGGTGTTCCCCGAGACCTTCTCGGTGGGATTCACCATGAACCCCGACCAGTCCGAGCCTGGCGACGGCCCTTCTGCCAGCTGGCTGCGCGAGACTGCGCGCTCCTGTGGCACGGCCGTGGTGGCATCCGTCCCCACGCTGGACGACGGGCACCGCTACAACCGCTGCTATTTCGTGACCCCGGAAGGGGAGGAGTGGCACTACGACAAGCGGCATCTGTTTTCTCCTTCGGGGGAAAGCGGCGCCTATGAGAAAGGCATGCGCAGGTGCACCGTCCCCTACAAGGGCTGGAACATCGAACTCAATGTCTGCTACGATCTCCGCTTTCCGGTCTGGAGCCGCAATCCGCAATGCGGCTACGACCTGCTGCTGAACATCGCCAACTGGCCTTCCGTCCGCATTGACGCGGCTGACATCCTTCTGCATGCGCGTGCCGTGGAGAATGCCTGTTATGCAGCTTTCTGCAACCGCATCGGCAAGGATGCTTTCTGCGAATACGACGGGCACTCGATGATCGTGAACTTCTTCGGCCAGGACATCGCCCGCCGGCGCCGCGTCGGCGGCGTCCGCTTCCTGACCGCCGACCTGTCCCTGCCCAAGCTCCAGCATTACCGCGGCCGCTTCCCAGTTAGCGAAGATGCGGATGAATTTACAGTGAAATTATAATTACGCTCGACAAATACATGAAAAAGAACATACTGAATATTGCCGCCATTCTCATTGCCCTCTTTGGCATCGGCTTCGGTATCGGCTGCCTGATCTCCCTCATCTCCTCGAAGGGGACGCTCGCCGACGGCGAGTATCAGGTGACGGTCTGTGCGACCACGGACGTGCATGGCGCCTACTTCGATTCCCTGTATGTCGACAACATGGCCAATTCTACGTCGCTGGCCAATGTGTCTTCGTACCTGAAAGGGTTGCGTGCCTCCGGCGTGCAGCCGATCCTCATCGACGTGGGTGACAACCTGCAGGGAGACAATGCGGCTTATTATTTCAACTATGTGGCGACGGACGTGCCGCACCTGATGCCGCGCCTCATGGAATACCTGGGGTATGACGCGGTGATCGTGGGCAATCACGACATCGAGACGGGCCATTCTGTCTATGACCGCATCACCAGTGAGCTGCGCGTGCCGTATCTGGCCGCCAATGCCGCCTGTGACCGCGATGAAAACGGCGTGGCGGACATGGACGAAGATCCGAAAAACAAACTCGTGTCGGATTCTTATTTCCTGCCGTATTGCATCATTGACCGCGGCGGTGTGAAAGTGGCTGTTGTCGGCATGACCAATGCCAACATCAAGAGCTGGCTGTCCGATAGCTATTGGAACGGAATGGACTTCCAGATGATTCACGACATCGCCCAGGGGCTGATCGACAAGATCGTCGCCAAGGAGCGTCCGCCGCTGGTCGTGCTTGCCGTCCATTCCGGTACGGGTACCGATCTGCCCGACCGTGAAAACGAGGCGCTGTACCTGGCCTCCACGCTCGAGCATGTCGATCTCGTGCTCAACGGACATGATCACCGCCCGCTGGCCAAGGAAGTGGAGAATCCTGCCGGCAGCGTCGTCCTGCTCAATGAAGGCATGAAGGCGAAGTATGTCGGCCAGGCCGATTTCACCCTGCGTGTAAAGAACGGCAAGCTGATCGAACGCAACGTGGACTACAAGCTCGTGCCCATGGACCAGTATCCCGTCGATTCTGCTTACGCGGCAACATTCAGGGACGATTTCCTGGCCGTGAAGGACTTTGCGACGCGGCCCATCGGCAGGGTATCAGACAACATCTTCCTGGCCGATGCCCTTGACGGCCCGTCTTCCTACATCAACCTGCTCCATACCGTACAGCTCGGCGCTTCGGGCGCCGACATCTCGTTTGCCGCACCGCTCTCCAACAGCGGCGTGGTGCCCAAGGGCGTGATCGAGTTCCAGGACCTGACCTCGATCTACCGTTTCGAAAACACGCTCTACGTCGTCGGCATGACGGGCCGGCAGATCAAGGACTACCTGGAGTACTCCTACGACAGCTGGGTGAGCCGGACAGGTGCGACGTATAACTGGGATTCGGCCGACGGCATCATCTATGAGGTAAGCAGGAGTGCGCCGAAAGGGGAGCGCGTCAACATTATCTCGATGTCCGACGGTACGCCTTTCGAGCTGGACAAGACTTACAAGGTGGCCATGACCTCGTACCGGGCTTCCGGTGGCGGCGACCTGCTGACCCTGGGCGCCGGTATCGATCCGGATTCGCTGGTCGTGTACGACAAGATGAAGGACATCCGCTCGCTCGTGGGCGATTATATTTCTGAACAGGGGGAAATCGAACCGAAGGTCTCCACCAATTGGAAATTTGTGAAATAATACCTATCTTTGAACGATAATTTGTCTCTATGGAACAGGATCTCGCCAACCGGCTGAAAATGAAGGTAGAAGAGCTGATCTCGCGCTACGAGTCGCTCGCTTCGGAGAATGCGGAGCTGCGGGCATCCCTGGCCAGATATGAGAGCGACAACCATAAAAAAGAACAACGCGTAAAAGAATTAGAAAAACAGATAGATAACTTGCGATTGAAGGATGCATTCCTGGGGACGTCCGCCGACCGGACGCAAGCCAAGAAAAAAGTGTCCAGGTTGATCAAGGAGATCGATGCCTGCGTGAGTTTGCTCAATGATTGAAACGATGAAACAGCGGATCATATTGAAGATAGCCGGGAAGGAGATGGAATTCAGGGTGGAGCCTGAGCGGGAGGAGATCATCCGTGCCGCCGCGGCGCGGATCAACCAGGAGATCGATTCGCTCCGGTTTGATTACCGGGACCAGGGCTTGAGCGAAGTGCTGATGATGATTCTCCTTTCAGAAGAGACCCGGTTGCTGGAGTTCGAAGCCAGGAATACGAATGAGACCAACAGCGTGTTGCATCGCCTGGGCGACCTCGATGCGGCGCTTGGAGAATACCTTAGCCGTCAGCCCTGCTCTTTGCCAAAATCAACACTATAAATCAAACCGAGCCGACTCGGTTGCCAAAGACAGGCCTGGGTGACCCTTCGGGGGATTCTGTTTCGACAGGACGTTGGAAGTCTGCGGCGTTACCGGAGCTCAAATCTTGTATTTCAAGATTTTCGAACAGACCAGGACTGGCGGCTTTTTCCCTTCGATCGTAAGTATTGTGTGAAACTTTAACACTCAATATATTACGATTATGTCAACTGCATTGGTAATCATTGTAACAGCACTTATTTCTGCGGGCCTGGGTGTCCTCGGCACCCTGCTCGTAAGGAACGTCATACTGAAGGGGAAGCGTGATGAGATTCTCAAGAACGCAGAAGCAGAAGGCGAAGCCATCAAGAAAGAGAAAATTTTCCAGGCCAAGGAGAAATTCCTCCAGCTCAAGAGCGAGCATGAGGCCTACATCAACGAGCGCAACGCGCAGGCCCTCCAGATGGAGAACAAGCTCAAGCAGCGCGAACTCAGCCTGAACCAGCAGAATTCCGAACTGGGCCGCAAACAGAAAGAGGTTGACGCCATCCGCGAAAACCTCAAGGGCCAGATGGAAATCGTGAACAGGAAACAGGATGAATACGAGAAGCTGCGGGGCAAGGTCATCGAGAAACTCGAGGAAGTGGCCGGGATGACGGCCGCCGACGCCAAGAACCAGCTGGTCGAAAACATGAAGGCCGAGGCCCGTACCGAGGCCATGTCCTATGTCAACGAAGTGATGGATGAAGCGCGCCTGAACGCCGCCAAGGAGGCCAAGCGCATCGTGATCAACACCATCCAGCGCACTGCGCCCGAGACGGCTATCGAGAATGCCGTCACGGTCTTCAACATCGAGAACGACGAGATCAAGGGCCGCATCATCGGCCGCGAGGGCCGCAACATCCGCGCCCTGGAAGCCGCCACGGGCGTCGAGATCGTGGTGGACGACACGCCGGAGGCCATCCTGCTCTCTTCCTTCGACCCGGTCCGCCGCGAGGTGGCCCGCCTGGCGCTGCACCAGCTCGTGGCCGACGGCCGCATCCATCCCGCCCGCATCGAAGAGGTGGTGGAGAAGGTGAGCAAGCAGCTCGAAGACGAAATCATGGAAACCGGCAAGCGCACCTGCATCGACCTGGGCATCCATGGCCTGAACGTGGAGCTGGTCCGGCTGGTGGGTCGCATGAAATACCGCAGCTCCTATGGCCAGAACCTGCTGCAGCACTCCCGTGAGGTGGCCAACATCTGCGCGACCATGGCTTCCGAACTGGGCCTGAACACCAAAGCTGCCAAGCGCGCCGGCCTGCTGCACGATATCGGCAAGGTCTGCGAGGAAGATCCCGAGTTGCCGCACGCACTCCTCGGCATGAAGGTGGCGGAGAAATACAAGGAAAAACCTGACATCTGCAACGCCATCGGCGCACACCACGAGGAAATCGAGATGACCACGCTCATCGCACCGCTGGTGCTGGTGGCCGACGCCATCTCCGGCGCCCGTCCGGGTGCCCGCCGCGAGGTCATCGAATCGTACATCAAGCGCCTCAAGGACATGGAGGGCATCGCCCTGTCGCATCAGGGTGTCACCAAGACCTACGCCATCCAGGCCGGTCGTGAACTTCGCGTCATCGTAGGCGCGGAAAGCGTCTCAGACCAGCAGTGCGAGGAACTCTCCACCGAGATCGCCCGGAAGATCCAGGATGAGATGACCTATCCGGGCCAGATCAAGATTACCGTCATCCGGGAGACCCGGGCCGTCGCATTCGCCAAATAGCCTTTCGCCATGGAAAAGAAGATCGATATTGAAATCAAGCCCGAGGTTGCACAGGGGCACTACGCCAACCTGGCCATCATCACGCATTCCTCCAGCGAGTTCATCCTCGATTTCGCGCAGAACATGCCGGGCCTGCCCAAGATGCAGGTCGGCAGCCGCATCATCATGACGCCCGAACATGCGAAACGCCTGCTGGGCGCCCTGACCGAAAATATCCGCAAGTATGAAAGCCAGTTCGGAGAGATCCGTCTCCCGATGAACCCGATGATGATGCCTCCGCTCAAATCCGACGCAGAGGCCTGACAAGTTACTAAAACCAAAGCAATACCATGAGCAAGTACCCGCATTATCTGGAGAGACTGCAGGCGGCTACCCGGAAGTTCTGGGAAAAGCCCGCCCTCAACAACATCGGCGGCGAGACCTTCAACTACGCCCAGATGGCCACGCAGATCGAGAAATTCCACCTTGTTTTCGAGAAACTGGGTTTCAAGAAAGGTGACAAGATCGCCATCTGCGCCCAGAATGGTGCCCGTTGGGGCATGGCGTATCTGGCCGTCAACACCTACGAGACCGTGATCGTGCCCATCCTGGCCGATTTTACGCCCGAGAGCGTCAACCACCTGGTCAACCACTCGGAGAGCATCGCCCTGTTTACCAACGAGGCCAAATGGAAGAAGCTCGACATTACGAAGATGCCGCTTCTCAAGATCGTCATCGATGTGGATACCTGGAAGACGCTCTGGACGGCCGATCCTTCGGTTCAGACTATCTACGACCAGATGGACGTGCTTTTCGCTGCGAAATATCCGAACGGATACGGCCCCGACGACGTGGTCTTTCCGACCGACAACTGGGACGACCTGTCGACCATCAACTATACTTCCGGCTCGACGGGCGACCCGAAAGGCGTGATGCTGACCTACCGCAACTTCTCCGCGAACGTGGATTACAGCCAGCGCAACGTGCCGGCCGGCGACAAGATGGTCTCGATGCTGCCCATGGCGCACATGTACGGCCTGGTCATCGAATTCATCTATCCGCTGTGCAACGGCACTTCCATCTACTGGCTGGGCAAGACGCCCACGCCGGCCGCCCTGCTGAAGGCCTTCGCCGACGTGAAGCCGTACCTCCTCATCACGGTGCCGCTGGTGATGGAGAAGATCTACAAGTCGAAGGTCAAGCCGACGCTCGAGAAGCCGGCCGTCAAGTTCCTGCTCAAGGTTCCCGGCCTCAACAACATCATATACAAGAAGGTAAAAGACGGCCTGGTGCAGGCTTTCGGCGGCAACGTCCAGGAGTTCATCATGGGCGGTGCAGCCCTGAACCCTGAAGTGGAGCGCCTCTTCAAGCGCATCAAGTTCCCGTATCTGGTGGGCTATGGCATGACCGAGGCCTGCCCGCTGCTGGCCTATGAGCACTGGACCAAATATGTGGCCGGTTCCTGCGGCAAGTGCGTGGACGTAGCCGAAGTCCGCATCGACTCGGAGGATCCGCAGCATGTGGTGGGCGAGATCCAGGCGCGCGGCGAGAACATCATGATCGGCTATTTCAAGAATCCGGAGGCTACGGCCAACGCGTTCACGGAAGACGGCTGGCTGAAGACGGGCGACCTGGGTGTCATCGACGCAGAGGGCAACATCTTCATCCGCGGCCGTTCGAAGAACATGATCCTGGGTCCCTCGGGCCAGAACATCTATCCGGAGGAGATCGAAGCCGTCGTCAACAACCAGGACTATGTCATTGAGAGCGTGGTGGTCGACCGTGGCGGCAAGCTGGTTGCGCTGGTCTTCCTTGATGAGCAGGCCATCGCCAAGGCCCTGCTCGACGCCGAGGCCCGCAGCGACATCCCCGAGAACATCCGCGCCGGCGCCAACCGCCAGCTCCCGTCCTACAGCCAGCTCTCCAAAGTCGAACTGATGGCCCAACCCTTCGAGAAGACCCCGAAGATGTCCATCAAGAGATTTTTGTACAAGTAAGCACCATCAATCGTCACCCCGGGCTTGACCCGGGGTTTCTTTTATCATTCGCTGTGCGGCGGAATGTATCGGAAGGAGACTTTGTATTGGGGTTCTCCGTCGCGGTTGGTATAGAAATAGATTTCGTCGACTTCGATGCGTTCCTGCTCGTGGAGTTCGTAGAGGTCGGGGAAGTGCTCCTGAAGGATCGACATCATCTGTTCGTGGTCGGTGATGACTACGGCGCCGCGTGGAATCATGACACCGCACGACGCCGAAGCAAACATCAGCGAGAACGCCAGGACGACGGTCAGGAGCCGTTTCATCTTTTCCGACAGTGTTACACCGCCTTTCCCTGCAGATAAACCTGCCGGATGTAGGGCGTGTGGTGGAGATAGGGGATCTTTGTCAGGTTCCAGCCCGGACGGGTGAGGATCAGGTTGGCGCGCTTTCCGGCCGTGATCGATCCGCACTGGTCGCTGACCCCCATCGCATAGGCGCTGTTGAGCGTGATGGCGTTGAAAGCCTGGGCCGGTGTCAGCCGCATGCGGATGCAGCCCAGCGCCCAGATCCAGCGCATGTCGCCGGCGGGCGAAGAACCGGGATTATAGTCGGAAGCCAGGGCGAAGCCCAGTCCGCATGCGAGGAATGACCGGGCCGGGCCGTCGGGCAGCCGCAGGAAGAACGACGAACCGGGCAGGAAGGTCGCCATCGTCGCCGTGCCGCGCAACGCCTCGATCTCTTCGGCCCGCGCCTGCTCCAGGTGGTCGACCGACAGGGCACCATATTTCACACCCACCTGTACACCGCCGCTGACAGCCAGCTGGTTGGCGTGGATCTTCGGTCGCAGGCCGGCCCGCAGGCCCGCCTCCATCACCCGGGCCGCATCTTCCACCGTAAAGAAGCCATGCTCGCAAAAGACGTCCACGAAGTCGGCATAGCGCGCTGCTTCGGGCATCATCCGGCAGACCGCCGTCACGTAGTCTTCGTGCGAATAGCCGCGTCCCACGGCATGCGCGCCCAGGAAGGTACTGCGGACCAGGGCGGGGGAAGCGGCCTTGATGCGGTCGATCACACGCAGCATCTTCAGCTCGTCGACCGGATTGAGACCGTAGCCGCTTTTGATTTCGATGGCGCCGGTGCCCTGGGCGATCATCTCATGGACCCGTTCCATGGCTTGCCGGAAGAGTTCGTCTTCGGAAGTCTGGTGCAGCAGGTCGGCAGAATTGAGGATGCCGCCGCCACGGGCGGCGATCTCTCCGTAGGAGAGGCCGTTGATCTTGTCCAGGAATTCGCCTTCCCGGCTGCCGGCATACACGATGTGCGTGTGGCTGTCGCAGAAAGCCGGCAACAGCATCCCGCCCTCGCAGTCAATGACTTCGTCAACCCGCTCCGGCATAGGCATGGCAGCGTCGCCGAAGGCGGCGATCCGTCCCTCGTCGACCAGCAGCCAGGCCTGCGACAGCATGGCTACGTCATCCATCTCAGCTCCCTCTTTCCGGAGGACGCCGGCCGGCACGATGCCCGCCAGGGTGCCTATGTTCGTGAAGAGGCGTTTCATGTCAGATGTATTTGTGCGTCCGGATAAACTCTGCCGAGCGGATGATCAGCGGGTGCATGTAGGTATCGACGTCGAGGAACGGAACGACCTTGCGGTAGTCGGCGTGGATCTGCTCGATGAGCGGAGAACTCTTGGCCGGACGACGGAAATCGAGCGCCTGTGCGGCATTGAAAAGTTCGATGGCCAGCACCGTCTCCACATTGTGGATGATGCGCACCAGTTTCGTGGCGGAATTGGCGCCCATGCTCACATGGTCTTCCTGTCCGTTCGACGAAGGGACGGAGTCGCAGGATGCCGGCCAGCACAGGCCCTTGTTCTGGCTCACGATGGAGGCGGCGGTGTACTGCGGGATCATGAAGCCGCTGTTGAGGCCGGGGTTCGGGGCGAGGTAGCGCGGCAGGCCGCGGTAGCCGTGGATGAGCAGGTAGACACGGCGCTCCGAGATGCTGGCCAGTTCCGACAGGGCGATGGCCATTGCATCCATCGGAATGGCAATGGGTTCGCCGTGGAAGTTGCCGGCCGAGATTACCATGTCTTCGTCGGGGAAGACATTCGGATTGTCGGTAACGCCGTTGATCTCGTTCTCGATGACCCACTGCACGTATGTGAGGTTGTCTTTCACGGCACCATGCACTTGCGGGATGCAGCGGAAAGAGTAGGGATCCTGCACATGTTCCTTGGGGCGTCGGATGAGTTCACTGCCTTCAAGCACCTGCAGGAAACGTTCTGCCGTGGCAAGTTGTCCTTTGTGGGGACGGATGCGGTGGCTGAGCGGCAGGAAGGGCTCGATACGGCCGTCGTAGGCTTCGAGCGACATCATGCCGATCAGGTCGGCCCATTTCGAGAGGCGTTGGGCCTGGATGAGCGACCAGATGGCGTGGGCACTCATGAACTGGGTGCCGTTGAGCAGGGCCAGGCCTTCTTTCGACTGGAGACGGATGGGCTCCCAGCCGAATTCTTTCCAGACTTCGGCGGCGGGACGCACCTGGCCTTTGTAGCGGACTTCCCCCATGCCGATGATCGGGAGGCTCAGGTGGGCCAGGGGCGCAAGGTCGCCGGAGGCGCCGAGCGAGCCCTGCTGGTAGACCACGGGTAGGACATCGTTGTTGAACATGTCGATGAGCCGCTGCACGGTGACCAGCTGGGCGCCGGAATGGCCGTAGGAGAGCGACTGGGCCTTGAGCAGGAGCATCAGACGGACAATGTCGGGCTGTACTTCCTCACCGGTGCCGCAGGCGTGCGACATGACAAGGTTGTGCTGGA
>JAEETO010000125.1 GCA_016290385.1 Bacteroidales bacterium
GAAATAGACCTGGGAGTCGCCTTCGAAGGCAAGAGTGTGGGTGGCGATGCGGTCGAGGAACCAGCGGTCATGGGAGACCACGACCGCGCAGCCGGCGAAGTTCTCGAGGCCTTCCTCGAGGGCTCGGATCGTATTGACATCCACATCGTTGGTCGGCTCGTCGAGGAGCAGCACGTTGGCGTTCTCCTTGAGCGTCAGGGCCAGGTGCAGGCGGTTGCGCTCGCCACCGGACAGCACGCCGCACAGTTTCTCCTGGTCGGCGCCGGCAAAGTTGAAGCGCGAAATATACGCCCGCGCATTCACCTCCCGGTTGCCCAGCTTCACGTATTCGCTGTTCTCGGCAATCGTCTCATAGACCGTCAGGTCGGGGTCGATCTGCTTGTGCTGCTGGTCGACGTAGGCAATCTTCACGGTCTCTCCCACTTCGAACGTACCGGCGTCGGGCTGTTCGTAGCCCATGATCAGGCGGAAGAGCGTGGTCTTGCCGGCGCCGTTCGGGCCGATGACGCCCACGATGCCGGCGGGCGGCAGCGAGAACGTGAGGTTCTCGAAGAGCACCTTGTCGCCGTACGCCTTGCTGACGCCCTTGCACTCGATCACCTTGTTGCCCAGGCGCGGGCCGTTGGGAATATAAATCTCCAGCTTTTCCTCTTTCTGCTTCGTATCTTCGTTGAGCATCTTCTCGTAGGCGTTCAGACGGGCCTTGCCCTTGGCCTGGCGGGCCTTGGGGGCCATTCGCACCCATTCCAGCTCGCGTTCCAGGGTCTTGCGGCGACGGCTTTCCTGCTTCTCTTCCATCGCCAGCCGGGCGCTCTTCTGCTCCAGCCAGGAAGAATAGTTGCCCTTCCAGGGAATACCTTCGCCACGGTCGAGTTCCAGAATCCAGCCCGCCACGTTGTCAAGGAAATAGCGGTCGTGCGTCACGGCGATCACCGTACCCTTGTACTGCTGCAGATGCGCCTCAAGCCACTGAATCGACTCTGTATCGAGGTGGTTCGTGGGCTCGTCGAGGAGCAGCACGTCCGGCTCGCGAAGCAGCAGGCGGCACAGGGCTACGCGGCGGCGTTCGCCGCCGCTGAGCGTGGCCACCGACGCTTCGGGATCGGGGCACTGCAGGGCGTCCATCGCACGCTCCAGTTTGGCGTCGATGTCCCAGCCACCGGCATGATCGATGGCTTCCGTCAGTTCGCCCTGGCGCATGATCAATTCGTTCATTTTGTCGTCGTCCATGGGTTCCAGGAAGGCCTGGTTCACCGCTTCATATTCTTTCAGCAGGTCCATGACTTCCTGTACGCCTTCCTGCACCACTTCCAGCACGGTCTTGCTGTTGTCGAGCTGTGGTTCCTGCTCCAGGTATCCCACGGTATAGCCCGGAGCGAAGACCACCTCGCCGTGCGTCGGCGTCTCGATGCCTGCGATGATCTTCATCAAGGTCGACTTGCCGGCGCCGTTCAGGCCGATGATGCCGATCTTGGCGCCATAGAAGAAGGAGAGATAGATGTCCTTGAGAATTACTTTGTTGTTGTGCGGCAAAATCTTGCTCACACCGTTCATCGAGAAGATGATCTTTTCGTCAGCCATGTCAAATCAAATTGCGTTGTTTCAGGTAGAATCTGATGAGGTCCACGACTTTTTCGATGTCGTTGCCGAGTTTCGAAGCGTCGATGCAAAGGTCGTAGCTCGCCGAGTCGCCCCATTTCTTGAAAGTATAGTAGTTGTAGTATTCCGCGCGCTTGCGGTCGCCCACTTCGATGAAGCGGCGCGCCTCTTCCTCGGTTTTACCGCCAACCCGCATCAGATTCTGCACCCGGTCTTCCAGATCCGCGCAGATGAAAACTGTCACCAGTTTCGGCTCTTCGCGGAGGATGTAGTCCGCGCAGCGGCCTACAATGATACAATCTTCCTTCGCTGCGATCTTCTGCATGACCTCGCTCTGAATCTTGAAGAGCTGTTCCTCCGTCATCACGGTGTTCGTGCCGGCACGGTTGTATAACGCGCTTCCAAACAAGGACCGGAAGCCCTGCAGGGCCGTGCGGAAGCCCCGGGTGGAATGCTCGTCGCGCTGCTCGAAAAAGGCCTCGTCCAAGCCGCTTTCACGGGCCACCTCGGCCAGCAGTTCCTTGTCATAGACCTTCAGGCCGAATTCTTCAGACAGGCGCCGGGCCAGACCCAGTCCGCCCGCGCCGATTTGCCGTCCGATAGAAATAATCAAATGGGATTCCATATCGCGTCAGATTGTATCAGTTACTTCAATAGGTTCGGGGACAGGCGTTTCCTTCTTCTCCGCGGCCGCAGCCGCCATTTCGCGCCGGAAATTCTTCTTGAGGCCGGCCAGCATAATCTCCGAGACCACCACGGCCGCCAGGTCGGAGGCCGGCATGCTGAACCACACACCATCTGCACCGAACCAGATCGGCAGGATCGCCAGGAAGGGCAGCAGGAAGATCAGTTGCCGTGAAAGGGACAGGAAAATCGCCTTGTTGGCCATGCCGATGCTCTGGAAGAAGTTCGAGATAACCATCTGCCGGCCGACAATGCAGAAAACCAGCACCGTAATGCGGAAGCCATGCGCCGCCAGGCCGATCAGTTCCTCGTCGCGTGTAAAGAGCGAAACCGCGGCCCGGGGGATAAGCATACCCACCAGGAAGCAGGTAAACGTCACTGCGAGAGCGCATTTGATGGTCAACCGCAGCACTTCCAGCGCACGGTCATACTGTTTTGCGCCGTAGTTGTAACCCGCGATGGGCTGCATGCCCTGGGTGAAACCCATGACAATCATCAGGAACAGGAAAACCAGCCGGTTCACGATGCCGTAGGCACCGATGGCCAGGTCGCCGCCGTATTTCTTGAACTGGTTGTTGATGAAGATCACCACAAAGCAGGAAGCCACGTTCATCAGAAACGGCGCCAGGCCGATGGCCAGCGAACGCTGGGCGATACCCCAGTCCAGGCCGAAGGTCTCGCGCGACAAGTGCAGAAATTCGCGCCTGTCGCAGATAATGTACATAATCCAGACCAGCGAAGTGGCCTGTGAAATGACTGTGGCGATGGCCGCGCCCTGGATGCCCATCTTGAAGACGAAAATGAAGATCGGGTCGAGGATCATGTTGAGCGTCACCGTCAGGATGGTCGCATACATGGCCTTCTGCGGATGCCCCGACACGCGCACGATGGAGTTCAGGCCGAAGTACAGGTGCGTGATCACATTGCCCAGCAGGATGGGGATCATGTAGCTGCGCGCGTAAGGCAGCGTGGCGTCGCTCGCACCGAAGAAACGCAGGATCGGATTGAGGAAGACCAATGCGATGGTGGCGAACAGGACGCCGACCAAGACGTTCAGGATGAAGACGTTGCTGAGTACTTTCTTGGCCACGGGATAGTTCTTCTGGCCCAACAGCACGGAAATCAGGGTGGCGCCGCCGACGCCCACGAGAGTGCCGAAAGCGGCCGACAGGTTCATCAGCGGGAAAGTCAGCGCGAGGCCGGAAATGGCCATCGGCCCGCATCCCTGCCCGATGAAGATGCTGTCCACCATATTATAGAGCGAGGAGGCGGTCATCGCGATGATCGCAGGCATCGCGTACTTCTTCAGCAGTTTGCCGACCGGCTCCGTGCCCAGTTCAAGAGGAATGTTTTCTGCCATAGTTTGCAAAGTTACAAAAAAAGCGTTAGCGCAAATGGGGCCAGAGCCGACGGTAGAAGGCAGCTTTCTTTTCGAGCGCGAGTGGATAGGCGCGGGAAGTGGAGGGCATTCGCCAGAAAGTCAGCGGGCGCACCCCCATCGATAGCGCGACCTTCCCACCCACCGGCGGCTCAGCGCAACCGAAGGTTTCAACGATAACATACGTGGCCTTCTGGCCGGTGGTCACCAACGTCCGGCATGCAGGGATGCTCGCCAGCAGTTCCGGCAGATCAGTCGGTTTGACTATTTCGAGAAACTTATCAGAAGCATTGTCTTTCAGGCGCTTGACTTCGCAGGCCGTATCATAGAGTGCCAGCCCTCGCTCCCGGCAAAATGCTTCCACCATCGTTTGGTCAAAACGTTTCTGCCCAGGCACGTCGAAATGATCTTTGTCCTCGAAAAACAACAGCCCCATCACCCGCCAGAAATCGTTGTTCCAGTTTGGGTAATAGAAAGGCATTGACCACCGCTTTGGCTGCGGCGGAAAGCTCCCGAGGAAGAGAATCGTCGCATTGTCAGGCAGGAAAGGCTCAAAGGGATGTCGTTCCGTATCCATGTCGTAAAGATACGCATCTTCTGGCAATTTCTCCAACTTTCCGCTAACGGCCATGTGGGAGCTTTTTGTTATCTTTGCGGCATGAAAACACTGAAATGGGCAGGAATCTTCCTTCTTCTTCTAATCACAGCATTTTTTATCACGAGATGGATCGGCATGGGCTTGAACAAACGTACGCCGGATGGGGGCATCAATGAATCCATGTATGTGGATATCAATGGTTCGAGACAATGGATCAATATCTATGGGCAGAACATTGACAACCCCGTGCTCCTCTATCTTCATGGTGGGCCCGGCAGTTCGACAAGTACGCTTGACTATGCTTTCACGAGAAAGTGGAGTGATGTTTACACGGTGGTTACCTGGGATCAG
>JAEETO010000032.1 GCA_016290385.1 Bacteroidales bacterium
CATCGACGTCGAGGAACTTGAACTCGAGCTCATCGACTACGGCGCCGACGAAGTTTTCGTCGACGAATTCGAGAACAAGGACGGCGACACCGAAGAAGTGATCAACATCTACGGTGAGTACACCGCCTTCAACGCCATCCAGAAATTCATCGAGGACAAGGGCTATGAACTGATTTCTGCCGGTTTCGACCGCTTCCCCAACGGCGAGATGAAACATCTCACCGCCGAAGAGCGCGTCGAACTCGACAAGCTCCTCGAGAAACTCGAAGAAGACGACGACGTGCAGAACGTTTTCCACAATCTGGCAGAAGAATAATCTTTAAACACCCGATATTATGAATCTCACACACATTGAACACCTCGGAATCGCGGTCAAGTCGCTGGAAGAGGCCATTCCTTATTACGAAAACGTACTCGGTCTGAAATGCTACGCCATCGAAGAAGTAGCTGACCAGAAAGTGAAGACCGCCTTCTTCAAGATCGGCCAGACCAAACTCGAACTCCTCGAGCCCACCAGCCCGGAGAGCACCATCGCCGCTTTCATCGAGAAACGCGGTGAAGGCATCCACCACCTTGCTTTCGCGACCGACGACGTGGCCGCCTGCCTCGCCGAAGCAGAAGAAAAAGGTGTCCGCCTGATCGACAAGGCCCCGCGCCCGGGTGCCGAGCAGATGATGATCGCCTTCGTCCACCCGAAGTCCACCAAGGGTGTGCTCACCGAATTCTGCATGAAGAAGCCCCAGGAATAATCCGAACCCGAACACAAACCAAAGCATACTATAATGAGTCAGCAACTCGAAAAAGTAAAAGAGCTTATCGAACTCAGGGAGAAAGCTCGCATGGGCGGCGGCCAGAAAGGTATTGACAGCCAGCACGCCAAAGGAAAATACACCGCACGCGAACGCATCAACATGCTTCTCGACGAAGGCAGCTTCGAGGAATTTGACATGTTCATGACGCACCGCTGCCACAACTTCGGCATGGAGAAGAAGACCTACCTCGGCGACGGCGTGGTGACCGGCTACGGTACGATCGCCGGCCGTCTCGTCTATGTCTTCGCTCAGGACTTCACCGTGATCGGCGGCTCGCTCTCCGAGACCCTGGCACAGAAGATCTGCAAGGTCATGGACATGGCCATGAAGAACGGTGCCCCGTGCATCGGCCTGAACGACTCGGGCGGCGCCCGTATCCAGGAAGGCGTCAACGCACTGGCAGGCTATTCCGAAATCTTCGAGCGCAACATCCTCGCATCGGGCGTGATTCCGCAGATCTCCGCGATCCTCGGCCCCTGCGCCGGCGGTGCCGTGTACTCCCCCGCCCTCACCGACTTCATCATCATGTCGGAAGGTACCTCCTACATGTTCCTGACCGGTCCGGCCGTCGTCAAGCAGGTGCTCGGCGAGAACGTGACGCAGGAGGAACTCGGCGGCGCCAACGTCCATGCCACCAAGAGCGGCGTGGCCCAGTTCAAGGCCGCCACGGAAGAAGACGCCATCGCCACCATCCGTGAGCTGATGAGCTATCTCCCCCAGAACAACATGGAGGAACCCCCGTACGTGCCGACCGAGGACCCGATCGACCGCAAGGAGGACTCCCTCAACGAGATCATCCCCGACAGCCCGAACGCCCCGTACGACATGTACGAAGTGATCGGCGCCATCGTCGACGACGGCAAGTTCCTCGAAGTCCACAAGGACTATGCGAAGAACCTCATCGTCGGCTTCGGCCGCTTCGGCGGCACCGCCGTCGGCATCGTGGCCAACCAGCCGAAATACCTGGCCGGCGTGCTCGATATCAACTCTTCCCGCAAAGGCGCCCGTTTCGTCCGCTTCTGCGACGCCTTCAACATCCCTGTCGTGACGCTCGTCGACGTGCCGGGCTTCCTCCCGGGCACCCAGCAGGAATACGGCGGCATCATCGTCCACGGTGCGAAGCTCCTCTACGCCTACGGCGAAGCCACTATTCCGAAAGTGACCGTCACGCTCCGCAAGTCCTACGGTGGTTCCCACATCGTGATGAGCTGCAAGCAGCTGCGTGGTGACATCAACTACGCATGGCCGACCGCCAACATCGCCGTGATGGGCGCCGAAGGTGCCGTGGCCGTGCTCTATGCCAAGGAAATCAAGGCCGAAGAGGATCCCGCCAAGCAGAAAGAACTGGCCGAGGCCAAGAAGAAGGAATACAACGACCTCTTCTGCAACCCGTACAATGCTGCGAAGTACGGTTACATCGACGATGTGATCGAGCCGCGCAACACCCGTTTCCGCATCATCCGCGCCCTCGAGCAGCTCTCCACCAAGAAGCTGTCGAACCCGGCCAAGAAACACGACAACCTGCCTCTCTAATCAAACCCGCAACGTATGAAACACCTCAAATTGTTTTTGGCGGTTGTCGGTTTGACCCTGTGCTTCACGGCAGGAGCGCAGAGCCAGGACGCCATGCGTCTGAACGAATACCTGGTCATCAATACCGATGACTTCCAGGACGACTTCGGACAGCAGAACGCCTGGTTCGAGCTCTTCAACTCCTCCTACGGCACGGTGGACATCGCAGGATGTTTCCTGTCCGACGACCCCGACAACCTGAAGAAATATGCCATTCCTGGCGGCGACGTCATGACCAAGATCAAGCCCCGCCAGCACGTCCTTTTCTGGGCGGACAACCAGCCGTACCGCGGTACTTTCCATGTCGCTTTCGACTTGTCCAACGCCAAGGAGATCATCTTTACCAAGGGTGACGGCAAGACCATCATCGACCGCATCCCCGTCAAGCACGACCTGGGCGAGAACGTCTCGTTCGGCCGTATCATGGACGGCCTCGGCTCCGTGGATGGCTCCGGCGAAGGCTGGTCCGTACAGGAACGTACTTCTCCGAGCACCAACAATGCCTTGATCGACAAGGGTGCGAAACCCGACCGCATGAAAGCCATCGACCCTTATGGCTGGATCCTGGCCCTGACGGCCATGTCCGTGGTGTTCGCCGCCCTTATCATTCTCTACTTCATCTTCAAGGCTATCGGCAACGCCAACATCAAGGCCGGCAAGAAGCGCTCCGCCGCCTCTGCCGGTACCGATGTAACGAAATCGGCCTACGGTGAAGTTCCCGGTGAGGTATATGCGGCCATCGCTACGGCCATGCACCTTTATCAGGAAGATGACGAGAGCCACGATGAAGAGAGCTTCGTCGTGACGCTCCATCATACTGACCGCACCTACTCGCCGTGGAGCTCGAAGATCTACACGCTCCGCCAGACCCCGTCCGTCAACAAAAGAAGATAAACTCCTAACCAGAAAAGACAATGAAAGAATATAAAATCAAGATCAACGGTAACGACTACAACGTTACCATCGACGAGGTGGAGGGCAATGCAGCCAAGGTCGAAGTAAACGGCACTCCGTACAACGTCGAATTCGAGAAACCGCTCTCGAAGAAGCCCAAGACCATCAGCGTGGTCAACAAGCCCGCTGCAGCTCCGTCGGCCGGTCCGGCTCCCGCCAGCAAGCCCGCTGCAGCTCCTGCTGCCGCCGGTGGTGCCACGGTCAACTCCCCGCTCCCGGGCGTCGTGCTCGAGGTCAAGGTAAAAGATGGCGACAAAGTGTCCAAGGGACAGGTCATCATGGTCCTTGAGGCCATGAAGATGGAGAACGCCATCGAGGCTCCTTGCGAAGGTACCATCACGATCAAGGCCCAGAAGGGCGACTCCGTCCTCGAAGGCGCTCCGTTAGCTGTCATCGCATAGTACGCTTATGGAACACATTATTGAAAACCTGAAACAGTTCTGGCAGTTCACCGGCTTCGCGAACTTCGAGATCGGGTACCTCATCATGATTATCATCGGGTGCCTGTTCATCTTCCTCGCCATCAAGTACGAGTGGGAGCCGATGCTGCTGGTCCCGATCGGATTCGGTATCCTGATCGGCAACATTCCGCTGTTCGCCGGCTTGAATGTCGGTGTATATGAAGAGGGATCGGTGCTCAACATCCTGTACCAGGGCGTGCAGCGCGGTTTCTATCCGCCGCTCATCTTCCTGGGCATCGGTGCCATGACCGACTTCTCAGCCCTGATCGCCAACCCGAAACTGCTGCTGATCGGCGCCGCCGCCCAGTTCGGTATCTTCGGTGCTTACGCCATCTCGCTGGCGCTCGGTTTTGACGCTGCCCAGGCTGGTGCCATCGGCATCATCGGCGGTGCAGACGGCCCGACGGCCATCTTCCTGTCTTCCCGCCTGGCTCCGACCCTGATGGGTGCCATCGCCGTGTCGGCTTACTCCTACATGGCCCTCGTGCCGGTGATCCAGCCGCCGATCATGCGTCTGCTCACCACCAAGAAGGAGCGTCTGATCCGCATGAAACCGCCGCGTCCGGTGTCCCCGACCGAGAAGAAACTCTTCCCGATCATCGGTTTCCTGCTCACGGCCTTCATCGTGCCGTCGGGTATTCCGCTGCTCGGCATGCTGTTCTTCGGCAACCTGCTGAAGGAAAGCGGCGTAACCAAGCGTCTGGCCAACACGGCCAGCGGTCCGCTGGTGGACATCGTCACCATCCTGATCGGCGTCACCGTGGGTGCCTCCACCCAGGCCAGCCAGTTCCTGCGCTGGGAGTCGGTGAAGATTTTCATCATCGGCGCCTGCTCGTTCGTGATCGCCACCTTCGCCGGTGTGCTCTTTGTGAAGTTCTTCAACCTGTTCCTCAAGGAAGGCAACAAGATCAACCCGCTCATCGGCAACTCCGGTGTGTCGGCCGTCCCTGACGCCGCCCGAGTGTCGAACAATGTCGGTCTGGAATATGACCCGAAGAACTACCTGCTCATGCACGCCATGGGCCCGAACGTGGCCGGTGTGATCGGCTCCGCTGTCGCCGCCGGTATGCTGTTAGGTTTCTTGGGCTAAAAAACCAACAGACCATTCATTACGTCATTCCGGGCTTGACCCGGAATCTCAAAGAAAGGAACCGGAGCAATTCGGTTCCTTTTTTTGTATATTTGTGAAAAATCCTCCGATAATGAAGAAGTACCTTCCTCTCCTTTTCCTGACGCTTATCCTTGTTTCCTGCGGCGCCAACAAGAATATCACAGCCAGCGAAGGCCGTTCGCAGCGTCCCGACGATCCCAGCGGTTTCGTCGTCCTGACCGACGTCGTCCCCGACGTCCTCCTGGAGATACGCTACTACAGCACCTTCAACTTCGTTGGAACCCGTGTTGATGGATATGAGGAGCCCCTCGCACTGATGACCCGCGAAGCCGCTCAGGCACTCAAGGCCGTCAGCGACGAAGCCATTTCACTCGGCTACCGCCTCAAAATCTGGGATACCTACCGTCCGCAGATGGCTGTCGACCACTTCTGCCGCTGGGGCGAGAACGTCACCGACACCCTCACCAAGCGTTATTTCTATCCCAATCTCGATAAGGACGTGGTCTTCGACCAGGGCTACATCGCCCGCCGCAGCGGCCACTCCCGCGGCTCGGTCGCCGACCTGACGCTCGTCGACATGAAGACAGGCCGTGACATCGACATGGGCTACGGTTTCGACTGGTTCGGTGAAGAGTCGCACCCTGACTACAAGGGCATTACGGAAGAACAATTCAACAACCGCATGCTCCTGCGCAAGCTCATGCTCAAGCACGGTTTCCTCCCCATCGAAGAAGAATGGTGGCATTTCGTTCTCAAAAACGAACCCTACCCCGACACCTACTTCACCTTCCCCGTCAGGGATCTGAAGAAGAAATAGCAAGTGTACGCACTTAAGGTGCCTCACCTATCGTGTTTCGCAGATTACCCGCGCACACCCACCAATCCAGAAGGGGGTGTGCGCGTTTCATTTAGTGTTTATGCACTGAATCAGTCTCCGCTCGCGTACACTTTAGCGGAAAACTGGGCTTATTGAGTCTTGCAGGTCATCAAACGTATTTGCATACCTCCTTATACGGGAGCAAGGCGAGCGAGGCAATCTGCCTGGCCGATAACTTGAGCCGTTTTCGCAGTTCCTGGGCCAGCAGCATCCGCTGATGGCCATCCAGACGGCGGACATCTTGAAAACCATACAACTCTTTCATGATATTCTTGCAGTGTTTCCGGGCTTCCGCATCTTCCAGCGAGACACCTCGAAATGCTGCCATTTTTTCCTGCACCATCTGGTCCCGATTACGGTTATTCCCCAGAAAAACCCGGTAGCAATTGGCCGTTCGATAGATCCGCTCAAAATGGGTGACGTCTATGTAATTGTCGGGCAGCAGGATATCACCGCACATCGTCCATGATCCGGGGATTTCCAGCCGTGAGCAAAGGAGTCTTCTGCGGGCACGTTCACTATATTCACTCACCTTCACCGGCGGAAGATAATTCCCGTAAATATCTGTAGTCCATATGGGTTGATGTCCCATACCCCGGAAATACATCGACCCGGTTCCCCAGCGATAGTCAAAGGGCATCACCTGCTTCCCATCTTTTGTCGCCTGGTATATGGTGTAGGTCCCGACATTCATCAGATATTCTTCCGAATCGACGGGAATCAACTCCAATTCAATATCCGCGCCTTCCCGAGTTCCCCGAATACGACCGATATGGTGCACCCAACTCTCCTCATACTGCGTCTTGAATTGCGCGCAGCATGCTTTCGTCCCGTATAGCAGGGAATGGAGATGCGTATCCTCTACCGAAAAGGCCAGTACCCTGACATCAGCATTGGCCGCGCAAACCCCAACCAGATTGAAAGCCACGCGGAAATCCTCATCGTCATGAATGAATTGCGGCGTCAGTTCGCCGTCGGAACAAAGATGATAATAATGGGAATAATCTTCCCGCTCAAGAAATAGAAAGTCGTTTGTCATCATGATAATTCCAGCGCCTCGATCGTACGTCACCAACGTGATGACCCGACGAATGGTCGTCTTACACTGCGAAGTTGCGAAAAAAATCATTGCCGCGCAACCCTCAGACCTGTTTTTTGATTTTGTTTTTCTCTCCTACGCTTTTCGCCAAAGTGTGAGCGCCTTATCCACTTTTCTGCGCGTCTGTTACCTCTTACCCGCGCACACTCAGCTTTGCGGATAGGGGTGTGCGCGAATCGGTTTCAGCGAATGGTATCTGGCGCTGATTACCTGCGCACACTTTGGCGAAATACGCAACAACTGGCGTGTAGCGGGGTCAGATGAGTTTTTCGAGCACTTTCTGGTCGGCGTCCGGGAAGGATTCGCGGACGTGGGCGATGAGCCGGGCGCGGGAGGCTTCGGGTGTGAGGGTAGTGGCGAGGGGGTCTGTGCGGGGGCTGGCCGTGGCGAGGGGCAGGATGGGGACAGCGAAGAGTTCGTCGGGCGTGGTGTTGGAGGCGCGCTGCCAGCCGTTGTAGCTCAGGTCGGGACCGCGGTAGACGCGTTCAAAATCGCCGATGACGGTCCAGGTGCCCATCTGGAGAAATTGGATGACGCTGTCCATCACGCTTTTCTTGATGGTCGGCGTGAGCATCGGGCGATAATGGGCGCCGAGTGATTTCAGTTGCGCTGGTGTTAGGCGTTGGGCGCAAATCGTTCGCAATTCCTTCATTTCCAGCGCTCCAGCCTCACGAATGGCATCCAGCGCCAACGGCGCGAGTACCTTCATCAGCTTTTCGCTTTGCGTCGTAGTCTTATAACGCTCGCCCAGGGCCATGCGCCAACGTGCCTGGCTTCGGCGCCAGTTCATCAGCTCGCGGTACCATTCCACCGTTGCAAAGGCTGCCTTGCCGCCCAGAAATTTTCCATAGGCAATGTCTCCTTCGCGGACCGCGTCGATTTTCCAGTCCCAAGGGCCGAGCACGGATTCATCGTCTTCGAAGATCCAGCAGCCCGGTGCCGTCAGTTCTTCGACCGACCAGCCGGGGACGCCGCAGCGAAAGAAGGGCAATATGCCAAAGCGACGAATCTCGGCAATCAGTGCTTCCGGAGAATCGATGGGGCGGCGCGCAGTCATCGGGCAATGGGCTGAGAGTCCATCGTCTTGAGGGTATGAAGGACTACGGGAACGGCAAAAACGAAAGAGCAGATGTCGGCCAGCGCCTGGGAAATCTCAATGCCCGTGAAGCCCCAGAGTGCGTGTCCGATAAAGAGGGCGGGAAGGAAGAAGATGCCCTGTCGGGCGGAAGCCATGATGATGGCAGGGATGGTCCTCCTAATATTCTGCAAATACATGTTGGCCAGCACGATAAAGCCGGTCAGCGGGAAACTGTAGCACTGATAGCGCAGCACTTCGCTGCCGATGCGGATCACTTCGGGATCGTCGGCCCTAAAGAGGGCGACCAGCGGTCCTGCAAAAAACCAACCCAGGAGCGCCAGCACTGTACAATAAACCGTTGAAACGCTACAGCTGTGCCAGTAGGCCTTGCGGACGCGGTTGAACAGGCCGGCGCCGTAATTGAAACCGCACACAGGCTGAAATCCTTGTCCGTAGCCGATCATCGCGGCACAGGCCAGCATTGAAATACGGTTTACAATCGAGAAGGCGGCAATGGCTTCGTCTCCATAATTGGAGGCCAGTTGGTTCAGGCAGATGGCGGAGAGGCTCATCAGGCCCTGCCGGGCGAGCGACGGAAGGCCGCCGGCCGCAATGTCGCGATAGCGCCGCAGCGTGGGCTTGAAATGATGGGGACGGATAGGCAGCGATCCGCGTTTGCCGATCATGCTCAGGATCACGATGAAGCCGATGACCTGCGAAATGGCCGTCGCCATACCCGCACCGCGGATGCCCAGACCCAGGCCGAAAATGAATATCGGATCCAGAATGATGTTGAGCACGGCGCCCGACACGATACCGATCATCGAGAGCATTGCGTTGCCTTGGTGACGCATCTGGTTGTTGAGCGTGAAGGTGCCCATGATGAAGGGCGTTCCGATCAGGACGAACTGGAAATAGTCGACGGCATAGGGCATGATGGTTTCCGTCGAGCCCAGCAGCGAAAGGAGGGGACGCATCGCCAGGAAACTGGCGCCGGCGAGGATGATGCCGGTCAGGATGGAGGAACCCAGACCGACGGCAGCCATTTCTTCGGCGTCGACCGTCTCGCGCCGGCCCAGTGCCCGGGAGATATAATTGCCGGAACCCTGGCCGAAAAAGATGGCCAACGACTGGATGAGCACCATGTAGGCATATACGATGCCCATGGCAGCCACGGACGGCGTATTGATCTGACCGATGAAGAAAGTGTCAGCCAGATTGTAGATGCCAGAGACCAGCATGCTTACGATAGAAGGAATCGCCATGGCCGTGACCAGCCGGCCGACCGGCTGTGTCGTCATCCGGACGAATTTGGCGTCTTGCGCAAGTGCTCTCTGGGTATCTTGAGGCATTATTCAACAATTCGAAAGGTAAATATACGAATTATTGAACAAAAATGCGACAGTTCGGCCTCACTATGCTTGCTTCTGCCAAGGTGTGCGCGGGTTATCTGTGCCAGATACCGTTCGCAGAAAATGATGCGCGCACACCCCCATCAGCAAAGGTTGGTGTGCGCAGTCAGAAGGCGAATGGCGAGACAGGGAGGCGATTGGCCGCGCACATTTTCGCGAAAAGAGATTCCCGGTCAAGCCGGAGATGAAGGGAGGCCACAGCTAGCACAGCGTGGAGCAGCGAACCAGGAACGAGAGCGAAGTCGCGGTCGTAAATAGCGGGGAAATGCCGGGAAAAACCGACAGACTATTGGCGGTCTTCCGTTTTCTTTGTATATTTGCTGGATAGATAAGAACACAAAAAATACGGACAAAATATGCAGGATAAATTGCAAGAACTGACGGACCGGTTGTATGAGGAAGGTCTGTCGAAGGGTCGGCAGGAGGCGGAGGAATTGCTCGCCAAGGCAAAGGAAGAAGCGAAGGAAATCGTGGAAAAGGCCCGGGCAGAAGCCGATGCCATCGTGAAGGAAGCTGAGAAGAAGGCGGCTGAAACCCGCACGACCGTCGAAGGCGACCTCAAGATGGCTTCCACGCAGACCATTTCCGCCGTACAGCAGCAGGTGGAGAACATGGTCGTCACCCAGGCCGTAGCCAAACCCGTCGGCACCGCCCTCTCCGATGAAAAATTCGTCAAGGAACTGATCGCCACGGTCGTCAAGGCCTTCGATGCCGCCAATCCGGACGGCCAGGGACTCGAAGTCATCCTCCCGGCCCAGGCAAAGAACGAGCTGGAACAAGCCTTCAGCAACGAAGTAGTCAAAGACCTCTCGAAAGGCCTCGAGGTCAAGAACGTCAAAGGCCTGGCGAACGGCTTCCAGATTGGTCCCAAGGACGGTGGCTACCGGATCAGCTTCACGGCCGATGACTTCACCGGCCTGATCGGCGAATACCTCCGTCCGGCATCCAAGAAGATACTCTTCGGCAAATAATGGCGAATTATCCCTATATCATCGCCAGTTTCCCCGACATGGTGCTCGACTTCGAACAGCGCCCTGTCGATGAGAAGGCTGTGGTCGACGAGATAAAGGGCCAACTCTCCGAAAAGGACGGCAAACTGGTGGACTGGCTCGAATTCGGACTCGAAGGAACCCATCTCAAACCGCATTTCTACCGGAACATCCGGCAGACCGGCTGCCGCTTCCTCATCGACTGGTTCGATTTCGACAAGAAGCTCCGGCTGGCCAAGGTGGCCTTTCTGGAAAACAAGCCGTACGCCGAAGACTTCCCGGAACTTGAAAAGGCCGAAATCATCTTCAAGGTGGATAACCTTGCCCAACGGGAAAAACTGCTCGACCGCCTGTGCTGGGACAAGGCCGCCGAACTGGTGCAATTCGATATCTTCACCATCGACACCATCCTGTCGCTGCTGGTGCGGCTCCATATCGCCGCCCGCTGGAGCCGGCTCGACCCGAAAGCCGGTGCGGCGCTCTTCAAGCGGTTCGTCGATGAAGTAAAGGGTACATTCCAAGGAATCAACGCAGAACAAATACAAAGTAGATAGAATGAAAGCAACAGGTATAGTTACCGGTATCATCTCCAACCTGGTAACGGTGCATTTCGAAGGCGACGTGGCACAAAACGAAATCTGCTACATCGATCTGCGCGGCACGAAACTGATGGCCGAGGTCATCAAAGTGTCGGGCAAGAACGCCTTCGTTCAGGTGTACGAGAGCACACGTGACCTGCGTCAGGGCGACAAAGTGGAGTTCGAGGGCCACATGCTTGAGGTCCAGCTCGGACCCGGCCTGCTCTCCAGCAGCTACGACGGCCTGCAGAACAACCTGGCCACGATGGAAGGCGTCTTCCTCAAACGCGGCGAATACACCGAACCGCTGGACCACGACAAGGTCTGGCACTTCACGCCCATTGCCCATCCGGGCGACACCGTCTATGCAGCTGACTGGCTGGGCGAAGTGAAGGAAGGCTGGCTACCGCACAAGATCATGGTACCCTTCTCCTTCAAGGATAAATATACCGTCAAGTCCGTCGCGCCGGAAGGCGATTACAGGATCGACGACACCATGGCCGTGCTCACAGATACCCAGGGAGACGAACACAAGGTGACCATGGTCCAGAGATGGCCTGTCAAAGTCGCAGTGGGGGGCTATGTCGAAAAGCCCCGTCCCTATCGCATCATGGAAACGGGCGTCCGCTGCATGGACACGCTCAACCCGATCGCCGAAGGCGGTACCGGCTTCATCCCGGGCCCGTTCGGCTGCGGCAAGACCGTGCTGCAGCACGCCATCGCCAAGCAGGGTGACGCCGAAGTCATCGTGATGGCTGCCTGCGGTGAACGCGCCAACGAAGTGGTGGAGATCTTCGCCGAGTTCCCGGAACTGATCGACCCGCACACGGGCCGTCACCTGATGGAACGGACCACCATCATCTGCAACACCTCGAACATGCCGGTCGCCGCGCGTGAAGCCTCTGTCTATACCGCGATGACCATCTGCGAATACTACCGTGCCATGGGCATGAAAGCCCTGCTGCTGGCCGACTCCACGTCGCGCTGGGCACAGGCCCTGCGCGAGATGTCGAACCGCATGGAAGAACTCCCGGGACAGGATGCTTTCCCGGTGGACCTGAGCTCCATCATTTCGAACTTCTATGCCCGTGCCGGCATCGTCAAGCTGCGCAACGGGCAGACCGGTGCCGTGACCGTCATCGGTACCGTCTCCCCTGCCGGCGGCAACCTCAAGGAGCCCGTGACCGAATCGACCAAGAAAGCGGCCCGCTGCTTCTATTCACTGGCACAAAACCGCGCCGACAAGAAGCGCTACCCTGCCGTCGACCCCATCGACTCTTACTCCAAGTATCTGGAGTATCCCGAGGTGATCGAATACCTCAAGGAGCGTGTGGGCAAGGACTGGGTCGACAAGGTACAACGCACCAAGAACCTCATCCGCCGTGGCAAGGAGATTTCCGAACAGATCAACATCCTCGGCGACGACGGCGTGCCCATCAGCTACCACGAGCAGTTCTGGAAGAGCGAGCTCATCGACTTCGTGATCCTGCAGCAGGACGCGTTCGACCCCATCGACTCCCTCTGCCCGATGGACCGCCAGGAATACATGCTCTCGCTCGTGCTGAAGGTCTGCGACATCGAGTTCAAGTTTGACAACTACGAACAATGCAGTGCCAAATACAAGGAGATCATCAATGTGCTCCGCCAGATGAACTATTCGGAGTTCAAGAGCGAACAGTTCAACAAATACCTTGAACAGCTTAATACCCTTTTGTCCCATGAGTAATAAAGCATTCCAGAGAACCTATACCCGGCTCGAAGCCATCACGAAGGCAACGGTGACCCTGCGTGCGCAGGGCGTCAGCAACGACGAGCTGGCCACGGTCGAAGGCCGTCTGGCACAGGTTGTCAAGATCAAGGGCGACCTGATCACCCTGCAGGTATTCTCGGGCACGGAGGGTATTCCCACCAATGCCGAAGTGCTCTTCCATGGTGAGCCGCCGACGCTCGAAGTCAGCGAGGAACTCTCCGGCCGCTTCTTCAACGCCTACGGCGATCCCATCGACGGCGGCCCGCGGGTGGAAGGAGAACGCCGCCAGATCGGCGGTCCTTCCGTCAACCCGTTCAAGCGCAAACAACCTTCGCAGCTCATCCCGACCGGCATCGCCGGCATCGACCTGAACAACACCCTGGTTTCCGGCCAGAAGATTCCGTTCTTCGCCGACCCGGACCAGCCCTACAATGCTGTGATGGCTATGGTTGCCCTGCGCGCCGATGTCGACAAGATCATCCTCGGCGGCATGGGCCTGAGCAACGACGACTATCTCTTTTTCAGGCATGAATTCGAAAGCGCCGGCGCCCTCAACAAGATCATCAGCTTCGTCAACACCACCGACCAGCCGCCGGTGGAGCGCCTGTTGATTCCCGACATGGCCCTGACCGCTGCCGAATATTTCGCCGTCGACAAGAACGAGAAAGTGCTGGTGCTGCTGACCGACATGACCCTCTACGCCGATGCCCTGTCGATCGTGAGCAACCGCATGGACCAGATCCCGTCGAAAGACTCGATGCCGGGCTCCCTTTACTCCGACCTGGCCAAGATTTACGAGAAGGCCGTGCAGCTGCCGAGCGGCGGTTCCATCACCATCATCGCCGTGACGACGCTGAACGACGGCGACATCACCCACGCCATCCCCGACAACACCGGCTATATCACGGAAGGACAGCTCTACCTCCGCGCCGACACCGATACGGGCAAGGTCATCATCGACCCGTTCCGTTCCCTCTCCCGCCTGAAACAGCTCGTACAGGGCAAGCAGACCCGCGAAGACCACTCCCAGGTGATGAACGCCTCGGTCCGACTGTACTCCGATGCGCAAAACGCCAAGACCAAGCTGGAGAACGGTTTCGACCTGAGCGACTACGACGGGCGCTGCCTCGAATACGCGAAGGCCTATGCCACCGAAATCCTCTCGATCGACGTGAATATCGGCCTGACCGAGATGCTCGATACCTGCTGGAGACTGTTTGCAAAATACTTCAGCAAGGCCGAGACCGGCATCAAACAGGCGATGATTGACAAATACTGGCCTGCGGACTAAAGTATGGCGATCAAGTTTCAATATAACAAGACATCCCTGAACAACCTCGGCAAACAGCTGAAGGTGCGCCAGCGGGCACTGCCGACTCTCAAGAACAAGGAGTCGGCCCTGCGCGTGAGCGTACTCGTGGCCAAGGCCGAATCGGAACGGCTCCAGCGCGAACTGGAAGAGGCACTCAAGACCTACGACTACATGGCCGGCCTCTGGAACGAGTTCGAGCCCGGGCTGATCACCGTGAAAGACGTGGAACTGAAAACCGTCAAGGTGGCCGGTGTCCGCACGCCGGAACTGAAGAACGTCATTTACGAAGTCAAGCCATTCGACAACTTCGTCAAGCCGATGTGGTACAGCGACGGCGTCGCGATCCTCAAGAAGCTGGCCCAGCTCGGTATCGAGAGCGAAGTCTTCATCGAAAAAAGCCGGATCCTGGAATTCCAGCGCAAGAAGACCACCCAGAAGGTGAATCTCTACGAGAAGGTCCAGATTCCGGGCTACCAGGAAGCCATCCGCAAGATCAAGCGCTTCATGGAAGACGAGGAAAACCTCTCCAAGGCTTCGCAGAAGATCGTCAAGACCCGCCACCAGGAAGAAGAGGAGGAAGAGGCATGATCACCAAAATGACCAAATACACGTTCCTGCTCCTGAGCAGCGATACGGAAGACTTCCTCCGGGAGATTCAGGAATTGGGCTTGCTCGACATCACCCGCTCCCGCAAGCCTGTCGACGCCACCTCCGGCAAGCTCTACAAGGAAGCGGAGACTCTCCGCAAGGAGATCGATACCATCGAACGCTGCGATTTCTCACGCGACGAAGAGCACCGCAGCCTCAGTGCGAAACTCGCTGCGGCCGAAGAAGCCCATGCGGAGAAACTGCACTGGGGAGACCTCGATCCCGCCAGAGTGAATGCCTTGCGCGAAGCGGGCTGCCAGCTCCACTGCTATACCGTCCCTGTCAAGAAATTCAATCCGGCCTGGGCAGAACAATATGCTCTCGCCGAGATCGACCGGGACGAAAAGGACGTGCGTTTCGCCATCTACAGCCGGGGTTCGGAAGGCGCCAACAATTTCCAGCTGCCCGAGACACTCATCGCCGCTGAATCCATCGAGGAACTGGCGACGCACGTGTCTGCCCTGAAAGCCTCGGTCGAGCGCCGGGAAGAGGCCATGAGGGCACGCAAGGAAGAAATCCCCATGCTGGAAGAACTTCACGCCCAAAAGGCGCAGGAGTTGCAACGCTATCTCGCACAAAAAGGCTCCACGCAGGCTGCGGAAGACTACATCACCGTCCTGACCGGCTTTGCTCCGACCGAAAACGACGCGAAGTTGCAGGCCGAACTCGACAAGAAATCCATTTACTATATCTGTGAGCCTGCCACGGCGGAGGACAACCCTCCCATCCAGCTCAAGAACAACTGGTTCGCCCGTAACTTCGAGACCCTGACCGGCATGTACGGCATGCCCGTGTACGACGAGTTCGACCCCACACCGGTCCTGGCTCCTTTCTTCCTGCTGTTCTGGTCGTTCTGCATGGGCGATGCGGGCTATGGCCTGCTGCTCATCGCGCTGGGACTGCTGCTGCGCTACAAGGAGGGTTTCGACCTGCTCGGGCTGAAGAAGCACTGGCGGCTGGTCACTACGCTCGGCGTGGGAACCTTCTTCATCGGCATCCTGCTGGGAACCTTCTTCGGCATCGACCTGAGCAAGGTGTCGTGGATTCCGGAAGGACTTCGCAAGCTGATGCTGGTCGGCAAGATCGAAATCGGCGGCGCTTCCTACGACGTCGCCATGGTCGCGGCCATCGCGATCGGTGTTTTCCATATCTGCCTGGCCATGATCATCAAGGCCGTCGGCATCACGAAACGGGCCGGCTTCAAGGAAGCCATCTCTGTCTGGGGATGGGTGATCCTGATTGTCGGCGGGCTCATCGTCGCCGGCCTGGCGCTGACCAACGTGCTTGACGAGACGGCGACGAAGATTGCGGTCATCGCGATCGGCGTCCTGTCGGTACTGAGCATCTTCATCTTCAACAAGCCGGGGCGCAATCCCCTGCTCAACGTGGGCGCGGGACTCTGGGATACCTACCAGATGGCCACGGGCCTGTTGGGCGACGTGCTGAGTTACATCCGTCTGTATGCGCTCGGCCTGGCCGGCGGCATGCTGGGCGCGGCCTTCAACAATCTGGGCTCGATGGTGCTCGGCGACAATCCCACCTGGCAGTGGCCCTTCTTCCTGCTGATCGTCATCATCGGACACGCGCTGAACTTTGCAATGAGTTGCCTGGGCGCCTTCGTCCACCCGCTCCGTCTGACCTTCGTGGAGTATTTCAAGAACAGTGGCTATGAGGGCAAAGGTCAGGAATATGTTCCTTTAAGCAATCAAATAGAAAACAAATAAATAATAAAATCTTTACACTATGTTATCAGTTATTCTCGGTTACGTCGGTCTGGCGCTGATGCTCTGCCTGGCCGGCATCGGATCCAGCATCGGTACCACGATCGCCGGCAATGCGGCGGAAGGCGCCCTGAAAAAGAATCCGGAGAAATCTTCGAGCTACATGATTCTTTCCGCCATGCCCGCTACGCAGGGTCTGTACGGCTTTGTCGCTTTCCTGCTCTGGCCCAAGGATGTCGCGGCCATGACGGACAGCGGTTTCCTGTATTTTGCCGTCGGACTTGCAGCCGGTGTCGTCTTCCTGTTCTCTGCCATCCGTCAGGGCCAGGTCTGCGCCAACGGTATCATCGGCATCAGCCAGGGCCACGACGTCCAGACCAATACGATGATCTACGCCGCCCTGCCTGAGTTCTACGCCATCCTTTCGCTGGTTGCTTCCCTGATGATTTAACGCTGACTCCTATGCGACGTCTTTTCCTGACCTTTTTGCTTGTGCTGTCGGTGACGGCAGGCTATGCTTGTACCAACCTGATTGTGACTAGGGGAGCTTCTGCAGACGGCTCCGTGATGGTGACCTATGCGGCCGATTCCTATACGCGCTACGGCACCCTGGTCCACTACCCGGCAGGAAAGCACAAGGCCGGTGAAATGCGCCGCATCCTGCAGTGGGGACAGGACCATTACCTGGGGGAAATCCCCGAAGCGCCGTACACCTACAACGTGATCGGCAACATGAACGAGCACCAGCTCGTCATCGGCGAAACGACCTGGGGCGGCCGGCCTGAACTGCGCGACCCTCAGGGCATCGTCGATTACGGTTCCCTGGAATACATCTGCCTGCAGCGCTGCAAGAAAGCCCGCGAGGCCATCGAGCTTTTCGTGGAACTGGCCAATGAATTCGGCTATGCTTCTTCCGGCGAGTCGCTGAGCTTCGCCGACACCGAAGAAGCGTGGATCCTCGAAGTCATTGCCAAAAAACCCGACGTGGTGGACGGCGTCAACCGCAACAAAGGCATTGTCTGGGTGGCGGTACGCATCCCCGACGGTTACATCTCCGCCCACGCCAACTGCGCCCGTATCACCACTTTCCCGAAAAACGACCCGGCCAACTGCATGTATGCGCCTGACGTAATCTCCCACGCACGGGAGATCGGCATCTATGAGGGTTCCGACGAAGATTTCAGCTTTGCCGACACCTATTGCCCGCTCTCTTTCTCGCTGATGCGCAACTGCGAGGCCCGCGTCTGGAGCTTCTTCAACCGCTGGGGCGATCTCGACATGAACCAGTATCTCGATTTCGCCATGGCCGACAATCCGAAAAACCGGATGCCGCTCTACGTCAAACCCAAAGGGAAACTCTCCGTGCTCGACCTGGCGACGATGATGCGCGACCACTACGAAGGAACGCCCTTCGACATGACGAAGGACATCGGCGCCGGAAGCAACGAGACGCCCTACCGCTGGAAACAGAACGACTGGACGGTCGACGGCGTGAAATACTCGAACGCCCGTCCCATCTGTACCCAGCAGACCGGTTTCTGGTTCGTGGCCCAGTGCCGCGGCTGGCTGCCTGATGACATCGGCGGCCTGTTCTGGTTTGCGGTGGATGATGCCGGTACCTCGGCCCTGACGCCCGTCTATTCGGCATCCCGTGCCGTTTCCTGGCACTACGCGCTGGGCAACGGTTCCATGGTGGAGTACTCCCCCACTTCGATGTTCTGGCTCAACAACCGCATCGCCCAGTTTGCCTATCTGCGCTACAATCCCGTCGGACTGGAAGTGCAGGAACGGATTGCCGCGCACGAACAGGAAATGGTAAAAAAAGTGGCAGAAGCCGATCAGGTCGCCATGTCGATCAAATCGGAGAAGAAACGGCTGAAATTCCTGACGGATTTCTCGGTCCGCGAGGCAGATGCACTCTTCGATGAATGGGCCCTGCTCGACCAGTATCTGCTGCTCAAATACATGGACGGAACGGTGAAGCGCCAGAATGAAGACGGCTCGTTCAAGACCAACGGGAGCGTCGATTACATTCCGGTATCGCCCGACTGGCCCGGTTATAGTGAAAAATTCAAGCGTGCCATTGTTAACGATAATGGTGACATTCTGAAATTCAGATAGTTATGGGAAGTCCTATCTATAAATGGAAAAAGACGCAGGTCCTTCTCTCCACCCGACGACGTAAACTGACCAACCTTCCCTGGACGCAGGGGGTCATTCTGCTGGTCTGTGTCGTGATAGCGATGTTGCTGGCCAATCTGCCCGCCACGCGCGACCTGTATTTTGAAATTCTGGAGACCCACCTGAGCATCAATGTGCTGATGCCCGACGGGCACGGTTTTATCTTTCCGGCTGGGATGACGGTCGAGAAGTTCATCAATGACATCCTGATGGTGGTGTTCTTCTTTACTGTGGGCCTGGAAATCAAGCGGGAAGTCGTTTGCGGAGAACTGAGTACGCCTCAGAAGGCCATTATGCCGGTCATCGCCGCATTCGGCGGCGTCTTGATGCCTGCCCTGATCTATGCGCTCATCAACCACGGATCGGCCGCTTCTTCCGGATGGGGCATCCCTACTGCCACCGATATCGCTTTTGCGGTAGCCATCCTGGCCGTCCTGGGCAAACGTGTGCCCGTATCGCTGAAGGTCTTCCTGACCGCGCTGGCCATCGCCGACGACCTGATCGCGATCCTTGTGGTCGCAATCTTCTATGGCGGCGACATCAATATGCCGTGCATCGGCTTTTCGCTGCTACTTATCGTATTCGTGGTATGGCTGAACATTACGGGTGAAAAACGCCCGTGGTTCTATTTCATTCCTGCCATCTGCATCTGGTTCCTTTTCTACTACTCGGGTATCCACGCCACCATGTCGGGCGTGGTCATGGCACTGCTGATCCCGATGAAACCCCGCTACTCCAAAGAGTATTTTTTCAAAAAAGGCAGTATTTACTGGTCGCGTCTGAATGAGAGTGGCAAGTTGACAAAAGCAGACGATTTCCCCAATGAGACACAGCGGCTCATGCTGCACCGGCTGAGCAGCACGGCAAACGACAGCATCGGCATGAGCTACCGGCTGGAAAACATCCTCAATCCGTGGGTCAGTTTCGTCATCATGCCAATCTTTGCCCTGGCCAACGCCGGAGTCCGCATCAGTGATCCGGCCTATTTCAACATGTTCAACTATACGCCCGAACTGGGCAGTGTCAGCATGGGCATTTTCCTGGGCCTGCTGCTAGGCAAACCTATCGGCATCACCCTGGCCAGCTTCATCGCGGTCAAAGCAAAAGTGGGCCAGATGCCGGCACATTCCACCTGGAAATCCCTTGCGGCCGTGGCTTGTCTGGGCGGTATCGGATTTACTATGTCCATCTTCGTGGATACGCTCTCATTTGCCGATCAGCCGCCACAGGTGATGAACATGCTGCAGGATATGGGCAAGGTTGCCGTCCTGATGGGTTCGCTCTGCTCGGCGCTCCTGGGTTCCCTGTTGATTCTCTTTGGTTCGAAGAAGAAACCTAATTCTGCTTCGTTCCAATAAAAAGAATCGAACCTGTGCTCTTCTCCCGGATCAGATAGACGAAAGGCCGGTCGAAGACCATCCTCATAGGGCCTGCCGCATTTTTCCGCATATCGGCTTCGGTAACGGCGGCGGCTTCTGTTCCTTCTTCATCGACAGAAATGAAGGCTTTCTGCCGCATGTTGCTCACATAGAGCGACGAGCTTGACATTTTACCGAATTCGGCGTCGTAAGTAAAGGCTTTCTTCATGCCCAAGGCCTGCATGATGGGGACAAGTTGCTTCTCCGTATCGAATTCTGCCTTGAATTTCGGAAAGCGAACCTCAAACTTCTGGAGGGTATTGGCATCCCAGCGGGCCAGTTTATCAGGAGTGAGCGTTTCAAGAAATGCAGCAAAATCCTTGTCAGCGGGCATGATGACTTCCATATAGAAAGCACCGTTGCCGTAGGGAAGGCGGGCAACCGAAACGGTTTGGTCAAAATAGCCGGTGAAAGCTTCGCTGGCGCCGGCAACCATGAGATCGGCTGTCGTCTGTTGTCCGGAGGCTGCATAGAAGGGTGCCGACGCCGTCTGGCCCTTGGTGAACTGCACTTGCCAGGTTCCTTTGAAATAGAGAGCATTGATCAGGATCATCTCCACCTGGGGGTCAAGTTCCTCGAACATTTTCGGAATCAGGCCTTTTGTCTTGTCGCTGCACCAGCCGTTGATACGGTCAAGGGTACTGGGCTGCAAGAAATCGACCAAATAGGAATCAGCGGCATACACGTCGGACATCTGCTTCTTGAACGTATCTTTCACGTCCAAGTCTGGTCTTGCCCAGATGGAATTGGCGAGTGACAGGGAGACGCTCCGGTCGGCCTTGAGGAGGGCATTCACCAGTGTGGCGTAGCAGTCATTGACCTGGTCGATCGTAAAACCGTCCATCCCGATGGCTTTGACGATCTCGGCGTAGGTTTCCGCTTCGGCGCCGTTGGCCAGCATGCAGCATAGCATTGACGCGCTCATCGGAGAAAGAAACACGTTGGCACCGGGAAATTGTTTCGAAGTGACACGCAGGAAATCGAGTGCGAAAGCATCGCCTTTCGCTGCCACCGCCTGCTGGCTCTTCGTCAGCACGATCGGTTCATATTCCACATTCCCCTGGCTGTTCTCGAACCCTTCGCAAGAAACAACGGTCAAGCAAACAACCGAAATCAATATTAAAGCAAATATCCGTCTCATACCATTAAGATGCACAACATCCCAAAATGTTGCGTAAAGTTACAAAAAAAAGAGCCGTAAGGTATAACCCTACGGCTCTCAAAGTTGGCGGCAACCTACTCTCCCACTTGGTGTAGCAGTACCATCGGCG
>JAEETO010000033.1 GCA_016290385.1 Bacteroidales bacterium
GCTTCTTTTTTGTGGGTGGCTTTGGCCAGCATATCTTTGAGTACGGCTGCGATGGAAATACCTTTCACGCGCTGGCTGCCCCAGTCTGCCCCGAGTTGCGAAGGATGAATGCCCCACACTTTCTCGGTATAGTCTTCGAAGAACATCTGGTAAAGAGGCTTGCCGAAACGGTTAATGTAGAAATTCTCCAGCGAAGTCTCCGGACGTTTATGGACGACCGAGACCAGATATCCGAAGCCGGCTTGAATGGTGCGACGAAAACCCATGTTGACAAAAGTGCTCGTTGAGAGCGAGATGGGATAATCGAAGAATTTCCGCAGAAAGAAGATGCGGCTGACCCTGTGCCGGATCAGGATCACGCGGTCTTCTTTCTCTGGATCCGGTCCGCCCGGAACCAGGGGCTTATCGTCGAGTTCCAACAAGATATCGTCTTTGGAACGGGCGCCCTGCACCGGCATCTGCCGGGCCCACCAGTCCATAACTTCCTGGTTTTTCGAGAAAAAGCGATGCCCGCCCATGTCCATCCGGTTTCCCTTGTAGCAGATGGTCTGGGAAATACCACCGATGGCGTCGGTGGCTTCCAGAACGGCAGGAACGATGTCGGTCTTCTCCAGAAGTTCACTAGCTGCGGTCAGGCCCGCCGGCCCTGCGCCGATGATGATGGCTTTCGGCTTCATTTGACAAAGATACTAAATTAATGCAAAAAGAGTGTGGCAGATATATCTTTGGATATCAGCCTTATATAAATAATCGGTTGCGCATATTGACGCAACCGATTATCAGTATTTTGCAGACTATCAATAACTTACTTGCCACACATGACGGACGACATACCGCGCCATCAGGCGCTGGCGGTCAATCGGCGGGTGAGGAAGGAGATGAGCCAGCCGATGAGGGCAATGCCGGCGATGATGATCAGCACGTCGGCGGCCCGGACGACCACCGGATAGGCATCCACCACGAAATTGCCCGGCATCTTCACCAGGCCGAAGCGCTGTTGCACCCAACAGACGACCAGGCCGACGACTACTCCGATGGCGATGCCCAGCAGTGAAATAAGCCAGCCCTCCCGGACGAAGATCTGTTCGACCAGCGTATCGTCTGCCCCCATGGCCCGCAGCGTTGCGATGTCGTCGCGCTTCTCGATGATGAGCATCGACAGCGAGCCATAGATGTTGAACGAGATGATCAGCATGATGAACAGAAGGATCAGGTAGATGGCGATCTTCTCGTATTTCAGCAATTTGTAGAGCATCGTGTTCTGCTGCTGCCGGTCACGCACCACGAACCCGTCGCCGAGCTTTTCCTGCAGTTCGGCGAGGAATGCCTTCGAGGCCAGGCCTTTCCGGTTGAGGCCAGAAGGCGCCAGATAGATTTCCACGCCCGATACTTCATCGTCGTATTCCAGCAGCTGCCGCAAAGCCGGGAGCGGCATGAACATGTATTTCTGGTCGAAATTCTGCTCCAGGGCCACGATGCCCGCCGGATGCAGCTTCTCCTGTCGGAGCGAGGAAAGCGGATTCAGCAGGTCCACCTGCTGCGTACGGCTGGGAAACCATACGATGAGCGGCTGCAGGAATGCCGTCCGCACACCGAGTTCCAGGGCTACGGTCCGGCCCAGCACCACATTGTTCAGGTCACCTTCCGACAAGATGAACACCCCGTCCACCAGATGGTCGCGCAGACCCGTGATTGATTCATAGAGCGAATCCACGCCCCGGGCCGTCACCACCTTGTTGCGGTCGCCATACTGCGCGAACACGTTCTCTTCCAGTACGCCGCATCGGGCACGGACCCGCGGGTCCGCGTCCAGGAAATCGAAACGTGCATCATAGGCGAACACCTTGCCCGATGCCGGGCTTACCAGCACGTCGGCCGTATAGCTGTCGTTGAGGTCGCGGACGATTGAATCGAAACCGTTGTAGATGCTCAGGATAATCACCAGCGCCGCGCTGCCGATGGCAATGCCTGCCGCCGATATGATCGAGATGATGTTGATCACATTGTGCGACTTCTTGGCAAAGAGGTAGCGCCACGCCATGAACCGGGAGAGTCTCATCGGTCCGGAGCGGGTTTATTTCTTCAGCAGTTCGTCGATGTGCTCGACGTAATCGAGCGAGTCATCGAGATAGAAGTTCAGTTCCGGGACGATGCGGAGCTGCTTGGCCACCCGGCGGCCCAGTTCGCCGCGCAGGTAGGGTGTTTCGTCTTCCAGTTGCTGCATCACGGCTTCCGCCTTCGACGAGGGGAAGATGCTCACATAGACCTTGGCCAGCGCCAGGTCGGGCGTGATCTTTACGCCACTGACGGTGATCATGGCGCCGTCGTAGGCGGCCATGCCGCGGGCACGGATGATTTCGGCCAGGTCTTTCTGTACCTGCCGCGCCACTTTCTGCTGTCTCGTGCTTTCGCTTTCCATCATTCAAATTTAAGGATATAATAGTTCTTCTTGCCCTTCTGGACCAGGATGTACTTGTCGTCGAGCAGATGGTCGGCGGAGAGCTGGAGAGCCGTGTCGGAAACTTTCTCTTTGTTGATGCTCAGGCCGTTGCCCTGGATGGTCTTGCGGCACTCTCCCTTGCTGGGGAAGATGTCGGTGCGCACGGCGAGCGTCTCGAGGATGTCACACGGGAGTTCGGTGCGCGGCAGGGTGTACTGCGGCACATCTTCGAACACGGAGAGGAAGGTGCGCTCATCGAGGGCTTTGAGGGCTTCGACGGTACCTTTGCCGAAGAGCATCTGCGAGGCGGCCACGGCGTTCTCGTATTCCCGCTCGCTGTGGACCATGATGGTGACTTCGCGGGCCAGGAGTTTCTGGAGCTCACGACGCTCGGGTGCTTCCCGGTGGGCGGCGATGGCCGCTTCGATGGTCTCGCGGTCGAGCATCGTGAAGATCTTGATATAACGCTCAGCATCGATATCCGACACGTTGAGCCAGAACTGATAGAACTGGTAGGGCGAGGTGCGCTCCGGATCGAGCCAGATATTGCCTTTCTCGGTCTTGCCGAACTTGCCGCCGTCTGCCTTGGTGATGAGCGGGCAGGTGAGGGCGTAGGCCTCGCCGCCCAGCTTGCGGCGGATGAGTTCCGTGCCGGTGGTGATGTTGCCCCACTGGTCGGCACCGCCCAATTGCAGTTTCACGCCATGATGCTCATAGAGATAGAGGAAATCATAGCCCTGCAGGAGCTGGTAGGTGAACTCGGTGAACGACATTCCCTCGGTCGATTCGCGCGAAAGGCGCTTCCGCACGGAGTCCTTGGCCATCATGTAGTTGACGGTGATGAGCTTGCCGATGTCACGGGTGAAGTTGATGAAGGTGTAGTCCTTCATCCAGTCGTAGTTGTTGACCAGCTCCGCCTTGTTGGGAGCGTCCGATTCGAAATCGAGGAACTTGCCCAGCTGGGCCTTGATGCAGCTCACGTTGTGGGCGAGGGTCTCTTCGTCGAGCAGGTTGCGTTCCTGCGACTTCATGGAAGGGTCGCCGATCATGCCGGTCGCGCCGCCCACAAGGGCGTAGGGCTTGTGTCCGCAAGCCTGGAAATGCTTGAGGATCATAATGCTGACCAGGTGACCGATATGCAGGGAATCTCCGGTGGGATCGATGCCGACATAGGCCGCTGCGGGGCCTTTCATCAGTTCTTCTTCCGTTCCGGGCATGATGTCGTGGATCATTCCACGCCACTGGAGTTCTTTTACGAAATTCTTCATCGAAAATGCTATCCTTTTACACATTAGACAATTAATCGACCACCCACACCATCACATGGTTTTCGAACACCTCGTAGCTGAGCTCGAATTCCATCTCCGTGCCGTCCTTGTGGTAGAAGGTCGCTTCGATCTCGCCTTCATCGCGCGGGTTGAAGCGCTCCACCTCGATCTGCTCGGCGAAATCGACACCCGAGATCGACATGCGCTTGTAGATGGCTTCCTTGGCGCACCAGTAGATGGCCAGCTGCAGCGTCTTCCGCTTGTCGTCTTCGAGATCCTCGAGCTCGTCCTCGCTGAGGGCCTTCTTCTCCACGGCTGAGAAGTCGCGGTCGAGGCACTCGATGTCGATGCCCAGGTTCTCGTCGGGGCTGAGCAGGATGGCCACGAAACGGTTGGTGTGGGAAATGCTGATCTCCATGGCCGTGTTCTGCAGATACGGCTTGCCGTTGTCGTGGTGACCCAGGTACAACTTATCGGGGAAGAAGATGGTATTGAGCAGGGCGCGTTCGGCAAGCTTCTCCTTGCGGCGCGCTTCGCTCCGCGTATAGGAAAGCTCCTCCAGCTCGTTGTCGGGGACAGCGGTGGTGGCCAGCAGCTCTTCTTCGGTTTCGGTAATCTCCCAGACGTAGATCCGGGCGTCGTCTTCAAGTTCTTTTTTTAGGAATAGTGGCATAAGTGGTTGGGAAAGCACCACTTGGGCAGGGACTCGGAAGATGAGTTCCCGTCGTTGCCATTCAGACTACTCGGAGGTTCCACAGTGGTGCGTTCGATTGGTTATTTTTTTGTTTTTGCGTTGTGATATCAGGATTCGAACCTGAACAGACAGAACCAAAATCTGTAGTGCTACCGTTACACCATATCACAGAATTTTGCAAAGGTATAAATAATTTTGGATTAACGTTGATTCTTGAAGAAATCTGTCATCAATTTGGAGCAGGCGGGGGAGAGGATGCCGGGGGTGACTTCGGTGCGGGGATGAAGGAGCGACGGCTGGAAAAGCGAATAGCCGCGCTTCGGATCGTCTGCGCCGTAGACCAGGCGGCCGAGCTGCGCCCAGGCCAGGGCGGCGGCACACATCGGACAAGGCTCCACCGTCACATACAGCGTGCAGTCGTTCAAATACTTGCCGCCCAGATACTCCGCCGCCATCCCGATGAGCTGCATCTCGGCATGCGCCGTCACGTCGGTCAATGTTTCCGTGAGATTGTGGGCCCGCGCAATGATGCGCCCGCCGCAGACGACCACGCCGCCGATGGGCACTTCCCGTTCTTCCAGCGCCAGGCGCGCTTCCCGCAGCGCCTCCTGCATGTACCTTTCGTCATCCATAACATACAAAGATAGGCAAAATAAACACAAGGTATGGATTTTGTGTATCTTTGCGATTCTATGCGGCTTCGAATACCCGTCATCCTCTCCCTGGCCCTGCTGCTGACCGCACCGCAGGCACTTGCCCAATACTACACAACGGGCAGCGCCCCGGCATCAGTACGCTGGAGCCAGATCAAGGGTGACCATTTCACCGTGATCTTCCCCCGCGAGATCGATTCGCTGGCACGGGAATATCTCTTCGCTTTCGAAAGCACCCGCGACGCCACCCTTGCCGGCCTTCATATCAACACACCCCGCATGCCCATCGTGCTGCAGCCCTACAACATGAACAGCAACGGCAGCGTCGCATGGGCCCCGCGCCGCATCGAACTCTACACCACACCCCCCGGCAAGCCTCTCTATCCCCTTGACTGGGAAACCCAGCTGGCTGTCCATGAAGGCCGCCACGTGGGACAGTTCGCCCATTATATCCGCGGCGCCCTCTTCCCGTTCCAGATCCTGGCCGGCGAACAGGGTTTTGCCCTGGCCTTCCCTTCCTCAACCCAGATGGAAGGCGACGCCGTGCAGCATGAAACCGACATCACCGGTACCGGACGCGGACGCGATCCCGAATTCCTGAAATATTACCGGGCTGCCTTCCTGGCCGACGATTTCCGCTCCTACGACCACTGGCGCTACGGCTCCTACCGCTACTATACCCCGAACAAATATGCCTTCGGCTACCTGATTACCAGCACGATGCGCTACCATTCGGGCAATTATTTCACCACGGGCGACCTCCTGGAAGAAAAAGTCCACAGCTGGTGGCGCGTATTCAGCCAGTCGCATCGCAGCTACATCAAGGCCTCCGGCCAGACCGTCCGCAAGAACTGGCGCGAAGCCATCGCCAACTACAACGCCAGCTGGCGCTGGGACTATCTTGTCCGTGAACCCTACTCCCGCCCCGAACCCGTGCTCAAGGGCCGCAGCAAGTTCTACGCTGAGTTCAACAATCCGCTGCCTTTCGAGAACGGCGTCTATGCCACAATGACGGGCCTGCCTTTCGAGCGCCGCCTCGTCCGCATCGACACTTTGGGCAAATATCACTATGTCAGGCCTTTCTCGGCCTCAACCAGCTCGCTGGTCAAAGACGGTGACCATGCCTTCGTCTTCTCCGAGGTCGTACCCGACCCGCGCTGGGAACTGCGCTCCTGGTCGGTGATCAGGCGCTACGACACCCGCAGCGGCCGCATGGAGACACTTACGCACCGCACACGCTATGTCAATCCGTCGGTATCCCCCGACGGGAAGATCCTGGCCGCAGAATACTCCGTCACGGGAGGTTCCGATGCCGTGGTTCTCGACCCGCAGGGACAGCTGCTCGAACGGATTCCCGCACCGGAAAACGGCCAGATCGTCAACTTCGTGCAACTTGGAGATGTACGCTACGCCACCGTCATTACCAAGGAAGGAGAAAGCATCTGGCGGCACGACGGCAGCTGGACCCGCATGACCGCTCCCCAGAAACGGATGATCCGCGAACTTCAGGCAGACGGCGACAGCCTCCTCTATTTTGTCACGGATCTCGACGGATTGAGCAACGTATATGCTTATTCCCCCTCTTCCGGATCGCTGCGGCGCTGGGTCAACGCCCCTTTCAGTGCCGACAAACCCTATCTTGACACCGCCACCGGAACGCTCTACTACGCCAGCTACGACCACCTGGGCTATCTGCCCTACCGCCTGTCGAAAGACAAGTTCGACGGCGTCAGTGCCTCGTTCGACCAGACGCCCTCCTATCCCATCGCGGACCGGACGGCCGAACAGATGGGCTACTACGTGGAGCCCCGCACCGAAGCCGAAGACGAGGCGCTGCGCAAGCACCTCGACTCGCTGGAAACCCGCCCCTACAGCAAAATCCTCCATGGCTTCCGCTTTCACTCCTGGGCCCCGTTCTATGCCAACATCGACCGCATCATGAACGACCTGAGCGGCTTCAACTTCAACAATCTCGAAAGCATCTTCCAGTTTGTGGCGCCCGGTGTGACACTCCTTTCCCAGAACAATCAGGGAACCCTGGTGACCACCCTGGGCTATTCCTACTACAAGCGCCACCACGCCGGCCATGCCTACATGAAGTATTCCGGCCTGTACCCGGTGATCGAGGCGGCCTTCGATTTCAACGAACGCAACCGGACGCACCAGGTGACGGACCTGCGTCCCGGCAGCCCGGCAGGCTCCCATATCGACGTTCTCTCCCAACCGGCCTACAGCCTCAATGTACAGGTCTCTGTCCCCCTGCATTTTTCCAAAGGCGGCTGGAACACCTCCGTCGTCCCGCGCATGGGTTACGCCATGACCAACGACAGTTTCCTGTACATTACGCCGAAAGAGACGGTCAACGGCCAGATTTCCCAACTGCTGACGGCCGACCTGCTGGTCGATACCCGGCTGTCCCGGGCGACCTCCCGTCTGACGCCCCGGCTGGGTTTCGGCGTAGAGATCAGCGGCCAGACCCGGCTCGACCGGCAATCGATCCACAACAGCGTCGGCGCCCTGCGGGCCTATACCTACCTGCCTGGCTTCCGCGCGGAAGACGGCGTGAAACTGAGCTATTTCCGCCAGTACCAACCCGAAAACTCGCTGTTCTACAGCCCTGACTACAACCTGGTGCGCCGTCCCTTCGGCTACGACAACACCATCCTGATGGACTACCACCGCCTGCTGCTCGAATATGCGCTGCCGATCTATGCCGGCGACATCAACGGTGGTTTCTTCTTCTACCTGAAACGGATCATCCTCATCCCCTTCGTCGATGTTGCCCGGGACCTTCGCGCCCCCACCCTCAACGACGACAACAACATCACGGGATTCGGCCCCAGAAATTTCCTGTCGTACGGCACCCGCCTGATGCTCAACACCTATCTGTTCCGCATCGGTTCGGAATTCAAGATCGGCGTCCAGTATTCGCGCATGTATGACTCTGACAAATGGGGCACCATCCGCCTCGTTTTCTCAACTGGCCTGTAATCATGAACAAAGCTCTTTCCCTCAATTGGTTCGACTGGTTCCTGATCATCGGAACCACAGTTGTCAGTGCCGTCTCGTCGGTGGTGGCCGGCAACTGGGACACCCTCGGCTTCATCGTGGCCGTCACGGGAATCATCAACCTGGTGCTCTGTGCCAGGGGCAACATCTGGAACTACGCCTTCGGCATCGTCTACAACGCCATCTACGTCTATATCTCCTGGAAATCCAGGCTCTATGCCGATTCGGCCATCTATCTGCTCTATTACCTGCCCATGCAGTTCATCGGCTGGTTCTCCTGGAAGAAAAACCAGAACCAGGAGAGCGGTGCGGTGAATGCCGTGCATCTGACCCGGCGGACGGCGCTCGTGCTGCTGCTGGTTGCGGCGGTGCTGATCCCGGTCTTCGCGTGGATCCTCGGCCTGCCGGCCATCGGTGATTCCCAGCCCTGGCTCGACGCCACCACCACGGTGGTCTCGATACTGGCCATGTACATGATGGTCAAGGCCATTGCGGAGCAGTGGTACATCTGGATCGTGCTCGATGCCGTGCAGGTTGTCAAATGGACGATTGCCACGGTGCGGGGCGAAGAGCACGCCGCGCTGATGCTGGTGATGTTCGCCTTCTTCCTGGCCAACGCCGTCTACGGCCTCATTCAGTGGAATGGATTAGCGAAGCAAGCTTCGGCCCGACCACAGCCGTGAGTTCTTCCAGCGAGGCTTCCTTGATCCGCTTGTAGCTCTTGAACTGCTTGATGAGTTTTTCCTCGGTTTTGGGCCCGATACCCGGAATCGCGCGCAGCATGCTGACAGTCTGGGCTTTGCTGCGCAGGTTGCGGTGATGGGTGATGCCGAAGCGGTGCGCTTCGTCGCGAATCTGCATGAGCACGCGCAGCGACGAAGAGTTGCGGTCGAGGAACAGGGGCAGCGGATCACCCGGCACGATAACCTCCTCCATACGCTTGGCCAGGCCCACGATGAACACCTGGTCGGCAATGCCCAGTTCCATCAGTGCTTCCAGCGCGAAGCCGAGCTGGCCTTTTCCGCCGTCGATCACGATGAGTTGCGGCAGATCCTCTCCCTCGGCCATCATCCGTGAATAACGCCGGTTCACCACTTCTTTCATCGAGGCATAATCGTTGGCGCCCACCACGGTCTTGATGTTGAAATGCCGGTAATCACGCTTGCTCGGCAGCCCGTCCCTGAACACCACGCACGAGGCCACGGGGTTCGTGCCCTGGATATTGGAGTTGTCGAAGCATTCGATATGCCGCGGCGGCACTTTCATGCCAAGGTCTTTCTGCAGCTGGGCCACCACTTTTTCGGATTTCTCGATCCGTTTCGGCAGGCTTTTCTCTTTCAGGAGTTTATAGGTTTCCATGTCGAGGATGCCGTGCCCTACGGCTTTCTCGCGCTCATGGTGGGCTTCCAGCAGCGCCAGCCGGTCTTTCCATTCCTGTGCGTCTTCAAAACGCAGTTCGGCGGCAGCCTGCATCATCCCGGCGCGGCAGGCGCTCATCAGCTGGCGCGTGCGGCCGCTCAGCAGTTTCTTGATCTCTTCGATCTGCGCGTCGTATTCTTCTTCGGAGAAAAGGCCTTCACACGGGCCCGCGCATTTTTCGAGGTGATAGTTCAGACAGCAGCGCAACTTGCCGGAAGCGATCTGGCCGGGAGTGAGCGAATGCGCGCAGATCCGCAGCTTATAGAGGTTCCCCATCAGGTCGAGGAGCCGGCGCGCATGAAATACGGAGGCGTAGGGTCCGTAGTAGAGCGAGCCGTCCTGCACGTAGCGGCGGGTGAGCATCACCCGGGGAAAGGCTTCGTTGCGGATACAGATCCAGGGATAGGTCTTGTCGTCCTTGAGCAGGATGTTGTAGTGTGGCTGCAGCTGCTTGATGAGGTTGTTCTCGAGCAGGAGCGCATCTTCTTCGGTCTCCACCACGGTATATTGGAGGCCGGCGATGTGTTCGACCAGTGCGCGCGTCTTGCGGTCAAGCTGCTCCGGCGGCCGGAAATACTGCGACACGCGCCGCTTCAGATCCTTGGCTTTGCCTACATAGATGACCTTGCCGCCTGCATCCAGGTAGCGATAGACACCCGGGGCGTGGGGGAGTTGTGCGATTTTTTCCTTAATATTCATGGAAAACTGCTATCTTTGTCTTGTAGCCGCTTCTCTTGGGAAACGTCTATGAAGAAGGATACAAAATTAGTCAATAAATCGGACATACAGAAAGCCCTCAAGCTGCGCGGGCCTTTCGGATGGCTGGCCGCGGGATTCCTCATGCGCGTGGCGGGTTTCACCGAGGAAGACGTAAGTTCGATGCTCAAGGATGAATCATCCTGGGACGTGCGCGAAGCTGTCTTCAACCGCTACGGCCATACCCAGAAGAAATAGACGCTACGGTACGGGATCGTAGCCGCTGCCGCCCCAGGGCGCACAGCGGAGGATGCGTTTGACCGCCAGCCAGCCGCCATACAGCAGGCCGTGTTTCTGCAGGGCTTCGAGGGCGTAGTTCGAACAGGTAGGCGTGTAGCGGCACTGCCTTCCCATGTAGGGTGACAGCAGGATCTGGTAGAGCCGGATAAGCTTAACGGGCAGCCAGATCGTCCAGGAGCGCAACAAGGCTTTTTTCGATGCGTCCATAGTCTTCCTCTTCCTTGCCTATATAATAGATGAAAATGTCGTAGCTTTTATCGCCCAGCCGGCTGCGGTTGAGCCGGTATGCCTCGCGGACCCGCCGCTTGAGCAGGTTGCGCTTGACGGCGCGCTTGAAGTTGCGTTTGGGCACCGATACGCCGAATTCTCCCGTTCCCGGCTGAAAATGCAACTTGAGCGGATGGCGGAAAGCCACCTGCCCGGTTTTCAGCAACGAGAGGATCTGGCGTTCATTCATTCTTTCGCTTTGTTGGCTTCCAGATAGTTGCTCAGGGCCTCGGCGATCGAGGGAGCTTGCGGCGACGGGGCCTTGATCGCGACCTTCAGACCCGCTTCTTCCATGGCCCGTGCCGTTGAAGGACCGTAGGTGGCGAACTGGAGCGAATCCTGCTGGAACCCGGGGAAACTCTCCTGCAGCGAACGCACATCGGAAGGACTGTAGAAGGCCACCACCTGGTAGTTGTGGAGATCGATATCGCGCAGGTCGTTGCTCACGGTACGCACGAAGACGGCGCTGCCGTGCTTGAGTTTCTCTTTCGTGAAAAGTTTGTGGACCTCCGGCTTGAGGCTGTCCGTGCAGGCGATCAGGAAATTCTCATTGCGGTGTTTCGAACCGATCGATTCCACCATCGAGGCGACCGTGCCGGCGCCGAAGAAAATCTTGCGTTTTCGGTAGACGATGTATTTCTGCAGATAGACCGCGATGGCTTCGCTCTGGCAGAAATATTTCATGGTCTCGGGTACATTGACGCGCGTCTGCTCGCAGATATGGAAGAAAGAGTCGATGGCCAGACGTGAAGTGAACACGATGGCCGTATAGTCGAGGATAGTAACCCGCTGAGCCACAAAGTCCCGGACCGAAACACCCTCAACCCGGAAAAACGGGTGGAAATCGATGGTCAGGCCCCACTTGGAAATCATGTCGGTGTAGGGAGAGGCACCCGAAGGTTCGGGTTGCGAGATGAGAACACGTTTAATTTCCATTGATCAAAATGTTAACAACCACACATATCGGTAAAAATTCCAGGGCGCAAAGATACAAAACCCAGTAAAAAATAGAAAATTGTGTCGCTAAAATTATTTTTGACCCCCGCCAGACATAGACCAGGGCGGCCGACAAGGCAATGACCGACAACAGGATCCAGAGTACCGTATGCGGTACGGAGGGCGCCAGCCATCCCAGCAGGAACACCGGCAGCGAAACGGACATCGCCAGCACGCATACTGCCTCGTTCACCCGCTCCAGAGACTGGAAAGCCGATTTGCGCGCGGTCAGCCAGCCCAGCATGCGGCAACTGAACAGCCTGAAAAGCGCCAGCAGCACGAGCAGTGCCATCGTCCGGCCAAATCCGACATGGCTCACGTCCGTCACGACCAGCGTAATGGCATAGAAAGGGATGAGCAGGACGCAGGTCTGCCGCACCGAGGCGCAGAGATAGTTGTTGCCCAGAAACTCCCGCGTGCCATACGTACTCTTGTAACAAGCCACGGAAGCCTGCAGCGCCGCCAGCAGCCGCTCGAAAAACAAAAGCAGCAGAACGGCATCCAGCAACAGCACGGCCAGCACAAAAGGATCGGGCAGTTCTCTCATCAATTACCCCGCTTGGCACTATGACCCATTTCCGTCAGGAAAGCAACCACCTTGTCGCGCACATCGCCCTGCAGGAGAATCTCCCCGTCGTCCACGGAACCGCCGACACCCAGCCTGGTCTTGAGCTTCCGTCCCAGGGAGGCCAGTTCCTCGTCGGATCCGGAAAAACCTGATACCAGCGTCACCTGCTTTCCGGCCCGGCGGCGCCGGTCGATGGTCACGATCAGACGCTGCTTCCGGAAAACGGGTACGGCCGGTTCCGGATCGGGTTCCGGCGGCAGTGAAGCCAGTTCTTCGGCAAAGGTTCCCTTCAACAGCTCTTTCCAGTCCTGAGGCATGATGGTTGCAAATTTTTCGCAAAGTTAGTGATAAAACCTATATCTTTGCAGTTTACGGAAAAATCGCATACACATGGATAAAAAACAGTTCAACAAGATCAATCGCATCATCTCGGCCTGCGTGGCCGTCCTGGCATCGCTGGTTTATCTTGCAACCATAGAACCCACCACGAGCTTCTGGGATTGCGGCGAATTCATCGCCTCGTCCTACAAGCTGGAAGTCGGCCATGCGCCGGGCAACCCGGTCTTCAACCTGTTCGCCCGTATTTTCACCTTATTCACCGACAAGGAACACGCCGCCGTAGCCGTCAACGCCATGAGCGCGCTCTGCTCCGGGTTCACCATCTTCTTCCTTTACCTGACCATCGTCCATTTCGGACGGCGGATCAACGAGAAACGGGGAAAACAGCTTACGACGGCCAGTGCCGTCGGCCTTTTCGGAGCCGGACTGGTCGGGGCTTTCGCCTACTGCTTCTCCGACACATTCTGGTTCTCGGCCGTAGAGGGTGAAGTCTATGCCATGTCCTCCCTTTTCACCGCCGTCGTATTCTGGGCGGCGCTCAAATGGGAGGAGCAGTCCGACCTGCCGTATGCCAACCGCTGGCTGGTGCTCATCTGCTTCCTGATGGGCCTGTCGATCGGCGTACATCTGCTCAACCTGCTGACCGTACCGGCCATCGTCTTCCTGATCTATTATAAGAAACACAAGAAGCCCGTCACGTTCTGGCGCGCCGTGGGCGTGCTGGCCATTTCGGGCCTGGTCCTGGGTGTTATCCTCTTCGGCATCATCCCCTACCTGCCCAAGTTTGCCGCCGGCGTCGACCGTCTCTTCGTGAACGGCTTCGGCGTATCGTTCAACATCGGCGCCACGGTCTTCATGGTGCTGTTCCTGGCCGCCTGCTTCCTGCTCCTGCGGGTCTTCCGCAAGAAAGAGAAAGCGCTGGCCCATACCGTCACCCTGATGGTCACCACCATCGTCATCGGTTTCTCGCTCTTCTCCATCACGGTCATCCGCTCGTGTGCCGGCACCCCGACCAACGAATACCAGCCCGACAATCCCTACACGCTGATCCGTTACCTGAGCCGCGAGCAGTACGGCTCCAGCCCCATCCTGTACGGACAGATGTACACTTCCCCTTACGAAGTGGAGGAAAAACCCTACTGGACCCCGCTTGACGGCAAATACTACCAGGCCCTCAACATCGACGCCTCCTATCCTTCTTCCGCCAAGATGCTCTTCCCGCGCATGTGGAACGGCTTCGACGAGCGTTACAAGGAATTCTACAAGGGCTACGTCACCAAGACCGTCACCCGCCGGACCAAGATCTACGACAAGCCTTACAATTTCCAGATGCCCACGATGAAGGACAACCTGCGCTTCTTCTTCGACTACCAGGTGAACTACATGTATGTCCGCTACTTCATGTGGAACTTCGCGGGCCGGCAGAACGACCTGCACGGCGACACGCCGGGCGACCTGCTCCGGGGCAACTGGGAAAGCGGCATCAAATTCATCGACCAGATACGCCTGGGCGACCAGAGCTATGCGCCCGACTATCTGGCCCACAACCGCGGGAAGAATCATTTCTTCTTCCTGCCGCTCATCCTGGGCCTGATCGGCTTCTTCTTCCAGCTGCGCCACGACGGACGCAACAGCTGGGTCACCGGCCTGCTCTTCCTGCTGACCGGCCTGGCCATCGTAGTCTACCTCAACCAGACTCCCTTCCAGGTACGCGAGCGCGACTACGCGTACGCGGGTTCCTTCTATGTCTTTACCATCTGGATCGGACTCGGCGTACTGGCGCTGCAAAACTGGTTCGAGCGCCTCACCAGGAAAGAAGGTGGGATGCCCGCCGCCGCGCTGGCCGTGGCCCTCGGCCTCATCGTTCCCGTGCTCATGGGCTGCCAGAACTGGGATGACCACGACCGCAGCGGACGCTACACGGCACGCGACCTGGCCTGGAACCATCTGGCCGGCCTCGGCCCACAGGCCCTGCTGGTCACCCATGGCGACAACGATACCTTCCCGCTCTGGTATGCCCAGGAAGTCGAGGGCGTCCGCACCGACGTGCGCATCGTCAACTCCTCCCTGCTGGGCACCGACTGGTACATCGACCAGATGAAATGCCGTTTCTATGAATCCGATCCGGTCAACATCAGCATCCAGCGCAAGCAGTATCTCTACGGGACCAACGACTTCACACCGGTAATCGACGTGGTGGATCACCCGATCCTCGCCTCCGAAGCCATCAACGTATTCAAGGACGACCGCTACAAGCGGAACGGCGACGACTTCATTCCGGGCCACCAGCTCGCCGTTCCCGTCAACAAGGACAACGCCATCCGCAGCGGCATCGTGCCGGAAAGCATGCGCGACAGCATGAGCGATTTCATCTCCCTGAGCATCAGCGGGAACAATCTTTCAAAGTTCGACCTCATCATGCTCGACATCCTGGCCAACTACGACTGGTCGCGGCCCATCTACTTTGTCTCGCGCAACGAGACCAAGCTCGGGCTGGAACCCTGGCTGCAATACGATGGCATGGTGTACAAGCTGGTGCCGTTCCTCAACGATGCCACCGACCGGGACGCGACGATGGACGCTGAAGCCGTCTATGACCGCCTCATGAACGTCTACCGCTTCGATTCGATGAAAGACACCACCGTACACTGGGATTACCAGAACATCTTCACGTTCTCGGCCGTCGTCCCCCTGCGCGACATATTTGTCACCACGGCTACGGCGCTGATCGAGAAAGGAGAGACAGAAAAGGCGGAACGCGTGCTGGACAAATGCGTGGAATCGCTGCCTGCGAAGAATTTCCCTTACAACGTGTCGATGTTCCACAGCCTCAACGAGTGGTCGGTCCTCGGCATCGTGGAAGACTATTTCCGCATCGGGCGTCCGGACAAGGCCCTCGCCGTCGGCAACCAGCTTGGCAAGGAAACCATCCAGATGATGGTGTACTATTCCACGCCCGAAGGTCCTGACGAAGACGATGTCCTCGACAAACGGGGCGCCGACGACTCCGCCACCCTGTTCTACTACCTGATCCGCACCTACAACAATTTCGACTGCAAGGACGAGGCGAAACAACTGGAAAGCATGCTCAAGGAATATTGACCCCTTCATGCCTACACCGTCATTCCGGGCTTGACCCGGAATCTCTATTTCACGATCCTGACTTCCTCGGTGATGACCTTCACCGAGGATTTCTTTTTGTTGTTCTTGCTGTTTTTCGTACTGGCGGCGGCCTTCTTGGTCTTGGCCGTCTTGCCCTTGACGGCCGGTTCAGGCACATCGGGTGTCTCCGGCTGCTCGAAGGCAATCACGGGGACCGGACGGAGCTGCTGCTTTGCAAACGGATAGCCATTGTCGGGCGCCGTCACCGCCAGCCGTTCCCGGGCCGCCACTTCATCGCGACCGATAGGATGAAACACCGGCGTCTCCTGCCGCAGGACATAGATCACCACTTCGTCACGCCCGCAGTTGCGGTCGGACACCAGGATGCTGTACCGTCCGTCGGGCGTGTCACAGAAGAACAGGTCGTCTCCCTTGGAATTGAACGGAAAACCGAGATTCCGGACCGTTCCCCAGGCATGTTTCTTCGGGTCCCAGTCCGCTACATAGACGTCGAAGCCGCCCATGCCGAAAAGTCCGTCGGAGGCGAAATAGAGCCGCTTCCCGTCGGGCGAAAGCATCGGGAAAATCTCGCTGCCCCGAGAAACGGCCTCTGCACAGATAGTTTCCGGACGGCTCCACAGCGAATCCAGCGGACGGGTCCACACAATGTCAAGCGTACTGTCGGCTCCCGCCTGTGAAAGATAAAGGATCTCCGTTTCCTGCGGATACCAGTTCCTGTCTTCCGCCCAGCTGCCTTCGCGCAAATGCCCCAGCCACAGGAAGAAATCGCTGCGCGGGACCTTCTTTTCAGCCAACACGGCCAGGTCGGCGGCACAGGACGTCAGCGCCTCGTAATTCTGCTGCTCCAGCGTACGCAGCAGCGCCAGGCTGTCCGCACCCTCCTGCGCGGAGAGCAGGGAGACGGCCCAAACGGCGGCCAGCAGGGCCAGGAAGTATCGTTTCATGCCTAATTAACAGTTTTTTCAACAACAAATTTAGCCAAAACCTTCTTATGTTGAGAAAAAAGTGTAATTTTGCAGGCTATTTCCCACGTCATCAGACCCCCGGTCAGGCCGTGGGTGACGAAAGCAAGAGAAATTTAGATATTTAATTAAAAATAAAGTTTATGCAAAGCAAAGGTGCCATCACATTTGTGGCCATTCTCATCGGCCTTGCCTGTGTGTTCCAGCTGTCTTTCACGGCTGCGACCGCCATTCAGGAAAATAAGGCCGCCAAAGCTGCCCGCAAAGTTGTCGAAGAGGTACAACAGACTCCCGCGTTTGCAGAAGTTTCCGAGCTGGACCGCGCGTTCTATCTCGACTCCGTCAACACGGCTGCCAACAAGCAGTATCTCGACTCTATCGCCAACAAGAAGGTCTATTTCAACTACACGTACAAACAAGTCAAGGAGAAAGAGCTCAACCTCGGCCTCGACCTCAAGGGCGGTATGAACATCGTCCTCCAGCTCGACCTGGCCGAACTCGTACGCTCCTGCGCCCGTGAAAAGACGACGGAAGAATTCAACAAGGCCATGGCCCTCGCCTCCGAGCGTGCCGACCAGACCCACGAAGACTTCATCTCGCTCTTCGCCGAGGCCTGGGACGAAGTGGCTCCCGGCAAGCGCCTCTCCTTCGACATCGACCTCGACAAGCTGAGCGGCGATGTGAAAAACAAATCGAAGGCAACCAACGAAGAGATCATCTCGCTCCTCAAGGATGAAGCCAAGAGCGCCATCGACAACTCCTACCAGGTGGTCGAGCGCCGTGTCAACCAGTTCGGTGTGGCACAGCCCAACATCCAGAAAGTCGCCGGTACCGGCCGCATCCTGGTCGAGCTTCCGGGCGTGAAGGAGCCGGAGCGTGTCCGCAAACTCCTGCAGGGTACCGCGTCCCTCGAATTCTGGGAGACCTACACCAGCCAGGAACTCCAGCCCTACCTCCAGGAGCTGAACGAAACCATCCGCCTGCAGCTCGAAGCCCTCGAGGACAGCGAGCCCGCCAAGGTGGAAGAGCAGCCCAAGGCTGACGACAACTCCCTCGAAGCCCAGCTCGCCGCATCCCAGGATGACCAGGTGAATGCTTCGCAGGATGCCCTCATGAAAGTCAACCCGCTCTTCTCCCGTCTCCAGATGTTCAGCGGCAGCGGCGCTCTCCTGGGCCTGGCCCACTATCGCGATACCGCCCAGATCAATACCTGGCTCGCAGAGAACCGCTCCCTCTTCCCGGGCGACTTCGTCCCGGCCTGGAGCTTCAAGGCTTATGAAGAAGGCGGCGTGCAGCCCGATACTTACTATGAGCTCGTCGCCCTCAAGAGCCACGCCGGCAAGGGCCCCGCGCTCGACGGCAAATACATCACTTCCGCCAACGTCAACAACAACCACATGACCGGTGCGCCGGAAGTCAGCATGTCGATGAACAGCAAAGGTGCCATCGAATGGGAGAACATCACCGGCGAGAACGTCGGTCGCCAGATCGCCATCGTCATGGACGGCCAGGTGTATTCCTATCCGAACGTCCAGACCAAGATTTCGGGTGGCAACTCCTCGATCTCCGGTCACTTCACCCAGCAGCAGGCCGACGACTTGGCCAACGTGCTCAAGTCCGGTAAGCTCTCCACTCCCGCCCGCATCGTGCAGGAGCAGGTGGTCGGTCCGTCCCTGGGTAGCGCATCCATCAAGGCCGGCATGATCTCGTTCATCATCGCCTTCCTGCTGGTGCTCGTCTACATGATCATCTTCTACCGCAAGGCCGGTGTGGCCGCCGACATCGCGCTGCTCTGCAACGTGCTCTTCCTGTTCGGCGCCCTCGCTTCCTTCGGTACGGTCTTCACCCTCTCGGGTATCGCCGGTCTCGTGCTGACCATGGGTATGGCTGTCGACGCCAACGTGATCATCTACGAGCGCGTGAAAGAGGAACTCAACGCCGGCAAGGCCCTGCGCCTGGCCATCAGCGACGGTTACAAGAACGCCTACTCGGCTATCCTCGACGGCCAGATCACTACGATCCTGACCGGTATCATCCTCTACCTCTTCGGCAGTGGTTCCATCAAGGGCTTCGCCGCCGTGCTGGTCATCGGTATCATCACCTCCGTGCTGACCTCGATCTTCATCACCCGCCTGATCTTCGAAGCCCAGCTGAAACGCAACAAGAACATCACCTTCGCTTCCGAATGGTCGAAGAACTTCCTGAAGAACACGAAGATCAACTTCCTCGGCATGCGCAAGACCACCTATCTGATCTCCGCTGCCGTCTGCGTCCTCTGCCTCGTCTTCATCTTCACCAAGGGCTTCACCCTCGGTGTCGACTTCAGCGGCGGCCGTACCTACACGGTCCGTTTCGACCAGCCGGTTACACCGGAGCAGGTGCGTGCAGCCCTCTACGATGAGTTCGGCGAATCGTCCGAGGTCAAGCAGTTTGGTGGTTCTTCCCAGATGCGTATCACCACGAAATACATGGTCGGTGACAAGTCTTCCGAGACCGACCGTATGATCGAAGGCAAGATTTACAACGCTTTGAAAGGCTTCTACGCCAACCCGCTGACCCTTGAAGGCTTCACCTCCACGCTGGAGAACCCCAACGGTATCATCAGCAGCGACCGTGTGGACGCTTCCATCGCCAGCGAGATGAAACGCGACGCCGTGATCGCCGTGATCCTGGCCCTGATCGTGATCTTCGGCTACATCGCCATCCGGTTCAAGAACTGGACCTGGGGTATCGGCGGTGTGAGCTCGCTGATCCACAACTCGATCATCGTCATCGGCTTCTACTCCATCTTCACGGGTGTCCTGCCGTTCACTCTCGATGTCGACCAGACTTTCATCGCCGCGGTGCTGACCATCATCGGTTACTCCATCAACGACAACGTGGTGATCTTCGACCGTATCCGTGAGTACCGGACTCTCTATCCGAAGCGTCCGCTCGAGCAGAACATCAACGAGGCCTTGAACTCCACGCTCTCGCGTACCGTCAACACCTCAGTCTCCACGCTCCTCGTGCTGATCGCCATCGCCATCTTCGGTGGCGAGGCCATCCGCGGCTTCTCGGTCTCCCTGGCCCTCGGCGTCATCGTCGGTACCTATGCATCCATCTTCATCGGTACCCCGATCATGTACGACCTCAACCGCAAGAGACTTGCGAAGGAAACGAAGTAACGTTTATCCGGGCCTGATCCCGGATATCCATTAAGAAAGCCCGGCGTTTTGACCGGGCTTTTTTATATCCTTATTCCAGCATTTCCATCAACTCCCGTTTCCGGTCGTCCAGCAAATGTGCATAGACCTGGGTCACTTTTACGTCCCTGTGCCCCAACAGTTCCTTCACTTCATAGATCGACGCGCCCTTGCTGATAAGCATCGTAGCAAAGGTATGCCGTCCTACATGTGTTGAGATATTCTTTTTGATGCCTGCACGTTCTGCTATCAGCTTGACGAGTTGATTCACCCGGCAAGTCGCGGCAACCAGCGCACGGGAAAGGGAGAATTCATCAGTACGCCACTCCTCCATACCCAGGAACGGAAATATCCGCTCTTCCGCAGAAGAAAACAAATGGCGATATTTCTCCAGTATTCTCCGGACGCTCTTTGTCACAGGCACCGTTACTTCCCGCTGCGTCTTCTGCATCTTCACTTGCAGCGTCTCTCCGTTGAAGCTACCCCAGCATAGTTGCAGCAGATCGCTGATACGCAGGCCCGTACGGCACTCCAGATAAAAAATGTCGCGTGCCCTGTCCAGTTCGCTCCCCTCTTCAAGCCGCAGAGCCATCATCCGATCCAGCTCTTCTTCCAGCAGATAATTGCGGCGGTGTTCCTCCCGTTTCAGCATCAGTCCGGCGCAAGGGTCCTGCGACACGCCGGCCTGAGTGAGCAGCAGCGACAGAATCTTGATGTTTTCCGTCACTGTACTGTTGCAGTTGCCTTCTTCCTTGATCAGGTACTCCCTGAATCCGGCTATCAGTTCAGGCGTCACGGCTCCCAGTGGCAAGGGTTTTCCGCCTCGGAACCGCGACAGTTTTCGCAAAGTCGCCCTGGTATTGCGGTAAGAAGAATACCGGCCTTCCGCCTTGAGCTGTGCCAACCTTTTTTCGCCCAGATCAAACAAGTCCGTCTTGTTGGACCGGTTGAACCATTGCATCAGTTTCATATTGTACGGTTTTTATCGTATTCGTATTGTAAAATTGCAACAATTTAGACACACAAATATAAATATTTTAGCACAATATTAGGATATTTCGCCACAGTAATCTACATTTCGCCACAAAACCATGACTTCTGCCGGCAGTCTGTTCACTTCTTGTATTGAGCAGGTGGAGCCCCTGGGTATCCAGGATCTGCGCTACGCCAAGGCTGAATACATCCGCGCACTGAAGGATCTGCGTGCAGCTGACGCAGAGTACCGCAGGGCTGAGGCCG
>JAEETO010000034.1 GCA_016290385.1 Bacteroidales bacterium
CTCTCGCAAAGGGATGGCGGGCGATGCGCAATCCGCTGCTGGTTTTCAAATTGAAACGATTTCTTAGAAATAAGACATTCGATGTAATCCATACACACAATACTGCATGTCAGTTAGCTGTGGCGGCGTTGGGTATGCCAGAGTCTTTGATCACAACCGAGCATAGCACCGACAACCGTCGCCGTAAATGGAAGGGCTATCGAAAGGTTGACAGATGGATGTATGGTCGTTATGGGAAAGTGATTTGTGTTAGCGAAGAGTCCCGTAAAGCGCTTTCCGACTGGATGGGGGAAACGTCTTTATCTGAGAAAATTACCGTAATCCCTAACGGAATAGATGTCTCCAAGTTTACAGTGGCTTGTCCGGCGAAGGTGTTCGAAGATCAAAACGGTCGTATTATCCTGATGGTTTCTGCCTTCCGGCCGGGAAAAGACCAGCTCACGGTCATTCGGGCAATGCAACATCTTCCTCGGGAGTATATGTTGTTTCTGGCTGGCGGCTCCGAGACGGAAGCAGATCGAAAATGTCTTAAAGATTGTGAGCAATTAGTGGAAGAAATGGGTCTGGCCGACCGTGTTCGTTTTCTTGGCATTCGCTCCGATGTGCCACAGTTGCTGGCAGGTGCCGATGCTGTAGTGCTGTCGACGGCGTATGAAGGAATGTCCCTGTCGATGCTGGAAGCAATGGCGTCGGGACGGCCATTCCTGGCCTCCGACGTTTCGGGTGTCCACAATCTGGTCGCGGGCGCAGGTCTGCTCTTTCCCTACGGTGATGACCGGCAACTGGCCGCTTTGATCCGGAAAGTCTGTGAAAATCCTGCCCTGGCGGAGCTTGTTGGGGAGAAATGCCGGGCACGGGCCCTGCAATTTGATGTGGTTCAAACAGCTAAACGGTACAACGATACGTATAAAATATTACTTTTGCAGGATGAATCCAATTATGAATAAACTGCTCGTTTTCCTCCTGCTGGCCGCCTGCCTGCTGCAGGGTCCTGTGGCGTCGGCCGGCGTGAAGCCGGAGTGGATGCGGAAAAGCGAAGAACAATTGAACCAGAAACGGACCAACGATAGCTATGTCTTCAAGGTCTTCCACCAGTCGGCTCCCGATCATGAATGGCTGATGGATGAACGTTTCGAGCCGCTGCTCGACTATGTTCGGACTCGCTACCAAGCCCGGCCGGGCACGATGGCGCTCGATTCGCTGGTGGCGGCGGATATGCCGGTGACCTACCGGGTGACGTTTGTCGACGCTGAGGGCGAAGGCGTGGTGCTGGCGCAAAGGGTGGACAGTTACGAGATCATGGAAGATGTCTGTGACGAATTCCATTTCGATCTCTACGAGTTGTTTGCGGTTTCGGAAAAGAACCAGGACGTGCTGTTCGACCGGTTCAGCATGGCCGAGCCCAGCAGGGCGCTGGCTGCGCTGATGAGTGTCGTGCCGGGAATGGGACAGATCTACAAGGGTTCGACATGGAAGGGCGTGGCGCTGTTCGGCGCTGAAGGAGCACTGGTCACGACGGCCATCATTCTCAACAACCGGACGCAGTTCTATCAGCAGAAGGCCGACGCCGGTGAATTCCCGGTCGACAGCTGGCAGTCAAAGGCGGATGCCTACAAAACGATGCGGAATATCTCGATCGGCCTTGTGGCTGGCGTGTGGGTGGCCGGTATCTTGGACGCCTTGTTCGTCAGCGGTTCACAACGGGTGATCGTGAAAGACCCCGGCGGGCGGCAGCTCAGTATCGAGCCTGCCAGCACGACGGCCGGGCTGAGCCTGGTGTACAGATTCTGAAAAAGGAATGAAGAAAAAGATCATACGTACTGCAACGGTTCCGCTTTCGCTCGACCTGTTCTGCCGCGGTTTTCTGCGGGAGCTGTCGAAAGAGTATGAGGTGGTGGTCGTTTCGTCGCCGCTGCCCGAACTCGACAGCATACGGCACAGAGAGCGGGTGCGGACCATCGGCGTCCCCATGGAGCGGAAGATCGCGCCGCTCAAAGATCTGGTGTCGCTGTTCCGCCTGGTACGTGTGTTCCGAAAGGAGAAACCCGACATGGTGCACTCCATCACGCCGAAGGCCGGCCTCCTATCTATGATTGCGGCCTGGCTGGCCCGGGTTCCGGTGCGGGTCCATACATTCACAGGCCTGCTGTTCCCCTATGCGACGGGATGGCGGCGGGTGTTGCTCCGTATGACCGACAGTCTGACGGCAGGTTGTGCGACACATGTCATCCCTGAAGGGGAGGGCATACGCGAGGACCTGGTCCGTTCCGGCATTACGAAAAAACCGCTCAAGGTTCTGGGCTTCGGCAATCTCCGTGGCATTGACATGGATTACTATGCCCGGACCGAAGAGATCTTGCAGCGGGCGTCCCGTCTCCGCGCGCATCTGGGCATCAGCGGCGATGCCTTCGTCTTCCTCTTTGTGGGCCGTTTCGACTATGACAAGGGTATCGTAGAACTGGTCCGCGCTACCTGCCTGCTGGAGCGGGAGGGCTTCGACATCCATCTGCTGATGGTCGGCGAGGAGGAACCCGACGGAAAGCCGCTCCCCATTCCAATCGTACAGGTGATGGCCACCTCGCCGCGCATCCACTTGTCGGATGGATGGCAAGAGGATGTCCGTCCCTGGTATGCCGCCGCCGATGTTTTGGTTCACCCAAGCTACCGCGAAGGCTTTCCCAACGTTGTAATCGAAGCGGGCGCGATGGATCTTTCCTCCATCGTGACCGACATCAACGGCTCACGCGAAATTATCCGGGAAGGAGAGAATGGCTTCATTGTTTCTTCCGGGGATGAGGAGGCGCTCTACGAAGCCATGAAACGTTTCATCATGGAACCGGAGTTGTCGCACGAGATGGCGGCGAAAGCGCGTGAGATGATTGGCGACCGTTTCGAACAGACATACGTACGAAACTGTCTGAAGGAATTTTATCACGAGATACTACAATGATTGCGGCACTGATTGCTCTCAAACGGAAAGCGCCTTGGTTGTGGCACCGGGTGGAAGACGTGAATGGACTTCTGTTCAGCGTCCGGTACCGCCGGCTACCGCAGCTGGCTGCGGATGTCCTTGCCGGGGTCCAGGTGTCGGACTATCGTTTTTCCTTGCTCGGAAAAGAGGATCTGCCGGCACTGGAGACTTTCCTGAAGGTCCAGCCGAAAGATTATCTGACCTGGTTTGCGCCGCATTCGTTCGAGAGCAAAGAATTGTATCGACTCTGGCGCAACCCGGCCTTTCTGATGATGAAGGTGGCCGGCGCAGACGGTTCGATGGCCGGGTATTTCTTCCTGCGCGGCTTTTTCATCGGCCGGGCCTTTGCCGGGCTGATCGTGGACGAGTCTCAGCAGAACCAGGGCATCGGTACGGCCATCTGGGCCAGTTGTGCGGACATCTGCAGCCGGGCCGGCCTGACCATGCAGGCTACGATCTCACCGGACAACCAGCCGTCCATGGTTTCGTGCGGGAATGGCACGGAAGTCCAGCCCATCGCCGAACTTGACGATGGCTATCTGGCCGTGCGGTGCTCACCGAAAAAACAAACAAAACAATGATAACGAGAATGAACAGATTTCAAATGCCCGGGCAGAAAATCCTCTTGCTGCTCTTCGCCATGTTGGTCGTGCTTCCGCTGCGGGCGCAGATTGACGACAAGTACCAGGATTACAGAGAAGTAATGCGCGATACCACTGCGCTCGTAGAGGGTCAGGTGACCATCGCCCGCGACACACTGCTCGATCCGTTTCGTGTGGTCACCAATCATTTTGGCTACAACTGGTTCCTGACCGGTTCGGGCGGTGTGCATACGTTCCGTGGTGATTACTCCAAGCTGGGTCCCTTCAAGGGGACGCTTTCTCCTGAGTGGAGTATCGGCGTGGGCAAATGGATTACGCCCTGGGTGGGCCTTAAACTGGAGGGGATCCTTTCGAATTCCCGAGGCTATACGCCTTATCAGACGGGAGATTATGGCTATAAAGACGTGGAGGGGCAGAACTACCGGCTGATGAAGACCCGCTGGGTGGATGTCGGTCTTTCGGGAATGCTCAACCTCACGCGATTGATTAATGGCTATGAAGGCTATAACAGTCGGAAAAACCTGAACCAGTTCATGCTCAACGTTGGTATCGGAGCTGTCCATCATTTGGGTTATAAGGGGGGGTATGGTTCGCAAAATGAACTTAGCGCACATACCGAACTTCAGTACAGCCGTTTCTTTTCGCCCAGAAGAATCGTGTCGCTCGATGTCAAGATACGGGGTTTGCTTTATCAGACCAATTTCGATGGGGAATATGGCCAGCTGGACCAAGCTGCTCACATTATCGATGCCAATGTCGGCGTACACGTAGGTTTGACCTTTCATCTGGGCGACTGGCCCCACAGGAGCTGGAACCGCGTGATGACGACCGTGTATCGCGACAAATGGACGGAACACGAGATCAAGGTCTTGAAGGTCAAGGAAGAGGAATCGAAGGCAGTCGTTGTCATCGAGCAGGAGAAACCGGTTCACAGCGGAACGCTTACCTTCTTCGTATTCTACCCCAACAACTACTCCGGACGCAACGATGCGCCGCTGATACCGACCTCGACGGTAAATGCCTTGGATTACCTGGCCGGCGGCATCTTTACCCAGAAACGTTATGCTGATACGGAGCTGGTGGCTTCCCGCATTCGCGACGGACAGTCTCTCAAGGGACTCAAGATTGTCGACCTGCCTACGGAGAAGGCCGATCAGGACTTCGTCGTCAACTACGTGCCGCGTGGCTACGAGATGCTGGAAGGAACACCGATCTCCCTCAGCCTGGACTACGATGCGATGAATGAGTTCTGCGAGAAGGCTGGCTATTACTATGCCCCGATTTTCGATGGCATGAACGTGTGGAAATATCGTATCGACGACGTGGCCCTGGGCCAGCATCTTGTGAGCAGCGCCAACTATCAGGAGACCAACTCCTATGGTTTGAACACCCATGCGGGCCTCGAGACCGTCAGCCGTTACATGGACATCGCGGAAGAAGACGAGCTGGTGAGCTTTGCCGATGTTTATGCTGCCTTGAACAAGGATGAGGGTTATATTTCCAACTTCACCGACGAGGAAGCCGTGGCCCGGGTTCGCAAGATCTTCGAGAAAGGAGTCGTGGGTATCATCCAGGTCGAAGGCCTGGCCACCAGCCAGGGTGCTGAACCCGGTGCGGAGTTCGATGAGCGGAATGCCGCTCTGGCCGAAAATCGTGCCCAGACGGTCATCTCCTGGCTCACAGGCTATGAAGCGCTGAAAGACACCCGTTCGCAGATCATGCTGATGAATAGCCGCGACGGCATCCGGACTGTCAACGATCCGAGTACGCGCGGCCTGAATGCCAAGCTGAACCGCTGCGTGAAGGTGCGTATTCGCTATCTGATTCAGGAATAGTGTTTTTCAAGTTCTTGTTCGACCGGCTGGCTGCCTTTTTCGGGCTGTTGCTGACCTGGCCGCTGTTGCTGGTGATCGGGCTGAAAATCAAGTCGATCTATCCCGGTGAGACCGCGTTGTTCCGGCAGGAGCGGGTGGGACGTCACGGGAAGGTGTTCGTCATCTATAAGTTCCGGACCATGCCGGTGGTTCCGTTCACGGAACGGCTGCGGAAATACAAGCTCGACGAGCTGCCGCAGCTCTGGAACATCCTCAAAGGAGAGATGAGCCTTGTGGGGCCGCGTCCCGACGTGCCGGGCTATGCGGACCAGTTGGAAGGGGATGACCGGGAGATGCTGGAACTCCGTCCCGGCATTACCGGTCCCGCCTCCCTGAAATATCGCGACGAAGAGGAACTGCTCGCCCGGCAGGAGAATCCTTTGCAGTATAACGACGAGGTAATCTTCCCTGACAAGGTGCGTATCAACCGCTATTATCTGCACCATTGGTCGTTCTGGACGGACCTGCGTATCATCTGGGCAACGGTGCTGGGGAAGCGCATTCTCTACGGCGGGGAAGTCATTTGACATGTGGCCTTTCGCCAAGAAGATTTCTTTGATTGAAAGCGGCCTGCTGGACGGCTGGACCGACTGGCACTGTCATATCCTGCCGGGCGTCGACGACGGCATCCCGACTATGGAAGCGGCGCTGGAGGCCCTGCATGCGTATGCGGAGCTGGGTATCCGGGAAGTCTGGCTGACGCCGCATATCATGGAGGACTGTCCCAATACGCCGGACGGGCTGCGGTCGCGTTTCGAGGAGCTGCAACGGGCCTGGGACGGGCCGGTGGTCCTGCATCTGGCCGCGGAGCACATGCTCGACGCGCTGTTCGAAGCTCGTTTCAAAGCCGGGGCGCTGCTGCCCATCGGTCCGGCGGGTGACCGTTTGCTGGTCGAGACATCGTGCTACAATCCGCCGATCCATCTTCATGCGCTGCTGGAGCGCATCCAGGACAAGGGTTTCCGTCCGTTGCTGGCGCATGCGGAGCGTTATTTCTACATGAAGGACGCTGACTATCGCCGGTTACGGGAGATGGGGGTGGAGTTCCAGTTGAATCTTCCTTCCCTGACGGGGGCGTACGGCGAAGTCGTCGCCCACAAGGCCCGTAAACTGCTCCGTGCCGGCTATTATTCTTTCACCGGCTCCGACCTGCACCATCTGCAGTCTTTCCGGAGCGCGCTCAGCGTTCCGGTTCAATCCACTTTATTGAAATCCCTCTCCGCTCCATGCCGCGGAACCAGGTCATCTGCCGTTTGGCAAACTGATGGATGGCGGTCTGGAGGCGTGTGACCATCTCGTCGTAACCGAGCGCACCTGTGAGGTAGAGGGTCACGTATTTGTATTCAAGGCCGTAATATAAGATGTCTTCGGGGCTGAGGCCGCGGTCGAGCAGGCCCCGTACTTCTTCGATCATGCCCGCATCGAGGCGCTCCCGGAGGCGCCGGTCGATGCGGGCGTTCCTTTCTTCGCGGCTGACCTGCAGGCCGATGTATTTGGTGTGCTTGGGCAGGAAGGCGGTGCGGGTGACGGGATGGGTTTCCTGCCAGATGGCGATCTCGAGGGCGCGGATGAGCCGCTGCCGCGTGTCGTAGTCCGTGGTGTTGTGCGGGGTGCGGAGGGCTTCGTAACGGGCGATGAGGTCTTCGGTGGGCTCTTTTTCGAGTTCGGCGCGGAGCTGGGGGTCGGGCGGCACGTCGGGGAGGTCGTAGCCGCAGGTGGCGGCCTCGATGTAGAGGCCGCTGCCGCCGCAGAGGATGGGCGTCCGGCCGCGCTCCACGATGTCGCGGTACGCGCGTTCGAAGTCGTGCTGGTACTGGAAGATGTTGTATTTGGTGCCGGCGTCGACGATGTCGATAAGATGGTAGGGGATGTCGCCGTATTCGTCGAGGTCCTTGCCCGTGCCGATGTCCATCCCGCGATAGACCTGCCGGGAGTCGCCGGAGAGGATTTCCCCGTCAAGTTCCCGGGCCAGTTGCACCGCATAGCGTGTCTTGCCTGAGGCGGTGGGCCCCAGCACGCAGATCAGGTCGTAGCCGTCGGGAAGCATGGCGGTGGGGGCTTCGCGTTAGTCGTCGCCCTCAGTGTCGGTGTCGGGCAACTGGATCTCCTTGAAGCGTTTGGCGCGCTGTTTCCAGCGTTCGCGGGCATACTGCTGCATATCGCTGGCTTCGTCGTTCTCGTCAATAATCTCCAGGCCCAGGATGGTCTCGATGATGTCTTCGAGCGTCAGGATGCCCTGGAAGCAGCCGTATTCGTCGATGATCAGGCCGATCTGCTCCCTCTTGGCCAGCAGGGTGTCCCAGATGTCGCTCACGGACTGTTCCTCGTTGAAGAAGGTGATGTCGCGCTTGATCTCGCTCAGGCGCATGTCGAACTTGTCTTCGGCCAGGCATTCGAGGGCCTCGCTGCGCAGGATGTAGCCCGTGATGTACTCGGGGCTCTCGCTGTAGACCGGGATGCGGGAGTAGTGCTCGAAGTCCTTGTCCTTGTAGAAATTCTTGAGCGTCATGTTCTCCGAGGCGGTCTGGCAGACGACACGCGGGGTCATGACGTCGTAGGCCTTTACGTTGTCGAGCTTGATGACGTTCTGGATGATGCGGTTCTCGTCCTTGTCGATGACGCCTTCCTCTTCGCCGACGTTGGCCATGGCCGACACTTCCTCGCGGCTGACCGCCGCTTCGTCGTCGTCACGCTGGAAGAGATGGGTGAGCTTTTCGATGAGGATGACGATGGGATACATGACCACGATCAGCCCGTGGAGCGTCGTTGCGGTGAAGCCCATCAGCTTGCGGTAATAGGTGGTGCCGATGGTCTTGGGGATAATCTCGGAGAAGACCAGGATCAGGACCGTGGTGAGGGCCGACATGATGCCGAAGAAAGAAGGGAGGCCGTTTTGTTCGGCGATGATGGAAGCCTGACGGCCGACTCCGGCGGCGCCGATGGTGTTGGCGATGGTGTTGAGGGCCAGGATGGCAGCCAGCGGCCGGGTGCTCTCCTCCTTGTATTGCATGAAACGGGTGGCGGGCTTGTAGCCTTCCTCGATCCGCATCGTGATATAGGAGATGGGCGTGGACAGCAGGACCGACTCGAGGATCGAGCAGAGGAACGAGATGGCCATCGCGCCCAGCAGGAAGAGCAGAAGAATGGTGATCGGCGACATTATCGGGTTTTTCTAGTCAAGGTTCCATTGTCAGAGATATCCAGGCCGCAGTCGCCGCGGAAGTCGGTCAGCGAGAGGCTGCGCATGTGCTGCGCGACCTTGTCGGTGGGGTCGAGTCTCGGGCCGGTGCCCTGGGTCTGGATGAAGGAGTGGATGCGGCCGTCCACGAAGCGGCCGTCCCGGTCGATGCGGGCCGTGAGGACGGGCGCGTAGCCGCAGACACCGGCCAGGTTGATGCCGAAGGTCGTGCAGAAGTTGCCGAGGCTGTAGGCGATCAGTCGGTCCTTGTAGCATTCGACGGCACGGGTCACGTGCGGGCCGTGGCCGAAGACGATGTCGGCGCCCAGGTCGACGCAGTGGTGGGCGAAGGCCCGCAGGTTGCCTCGGTTCTCGCCCAGAAAGAGTTCGGGCCCGTCGGGCAGATGCGACTGTTTCGCACCTTCGGCGCCGCCGTGGAAGCTTACGATCAGGATGTCGCACTGCGGCCGGAGGGCCGTCACGATGCGGGTGACGGTGGCCGTATCGGTGTGTTTCAGCGTGTAGGAGTTGTGTCCGAACGAGCAGATGCCGTAGCGTACGCCGTTGCGTTCGACGATGGCGCTCTCGCAGTCGGGCAGGCCGGAATAGGCGATGCCTTGTTCTTCGAGCAGCTGCCGGGTGCGGACCAGGCCGTAGGCGCCGAAGTCGTTCGTATGGTTGTTGGCCAGGTTCATGTAGTCGAATCCGGCATCGGTCAGCAGCGCGACGTAGCTTTCGGGCATGCGGAAGGCGTAGTTGTTGGCCTTGCCGGTATTCTTGGTGCAGGTGCCGCCTTCGCAGATCACGCCTTCAAGGTTGCCGGCGGCCAGGTCGGCGTCGATGAAGAGCTGTTTCACGTCGGAGAAGATGTCGGCTCCGTCATTCTGCGGCAGGCGCACTGTCGGGTAGGTGGTGCCCATCATGATGTCGCCGCACATGGCGATGGTCAGCAGCGAGTCGCCGGGTTGGGGCGGGGCTGCGGGCTGGGCGGCTGGTTGTGCGGCTGCCGCGAGGGCTGTCAGGCCGAGAAGGAGGGTCAGCAAGCGTCGTTTCATGCCTGTTTTTTCTTGGGGGTATGGTGGACCTTCTCGGTCGGGACCCGCATGGCGGGGATTTTCTTCTTATAGGCGTAGATGACCAGCAGGATACCGGCGATGATGAAAGGGACGCTCAGCCACTGGCCCATGTCGAGCGTCATGTTTTCCTCGAATTCCACCTGCGGCTCCTTGATGAATTCGATGAGCGAGCGGACGCCGAAGCAGACGATGAAGAACACGCCCAGGAACCAGCCGCGGTAGCGCTGTTCCAGCTTGTGGTTGTAGTTCCACAGGAGGTAGAAGCCCAGCAGCAGGTAGGTGAGGGCTTCGTAGATCTGGGTGGGGTGCTTGGGCACAGTCTCGCCGCGGCGGACGAAGATGAAGCCCCAGGGCAGGTCGGTCTCCTTGCCGTAGATTTCCGAGTTGAACAGGTTGCCCAGACGGATGAGGCAGGCGGCGAAGCACACACAGATGATGATGCGGTCGCAGACCCAGAGTACGTCGAAGTCGTTCTTCTTGCCATATTTGTGGGCATACCACCAGGCTGCCAGGAACACGCCGATGGCGCCGCCGTGCGAGGCCAGGCCGCCTTTCCAGGGCTTGAATATCTCGACCCAGTGTTCGGCGCTCAGGTAGTAGGACGGCTCATAGAAGAGGCAGTGGCCGAGCCGGGCGCCCACGATGGTGCCGATGAGCAGGGCGTAGAGCAGGGGCTCGAGCAGTTTGGTATCGACGCCTTCCCGCTTGTAAAATTTCTCGAAGAGCCAGTATCCCAGCGGAAAGCCTGCCACGAAGAGCAGGGAGTACCAGCGCAGGACCAGGGGCCCGATCTTGAAGATGATCGGGTCGACGTCCCAGGTAACGTAGAGGAAATCTATCATGGACAATTATCTTTTTAATCGGGAGAATACGCTCAGGGGCAGCGCTTTGCCGGCGCGGTCGCGGAGCACGAGCTCGCCGTAGTCGAGGCTTGCGAATTTGGTGCCGAAGGCGCTGCGGACGAGGGTGTCGGCGAGGACGGCGGAATAGCCGTTGGAGTAGAGGTTCAGCACCATGAAACTTTTTTCGGGTGCCAGGATGGCGGCGCACTGCTGCAGCAGGTCGAAGAGGCACTCGTCGAGTTTCCAGCGTTCGCCGTCCGGTCCGTGGCCGTAGGCGGGCGGGTCGAGGATGAGTCCCTGGTAGGTGTTGCCGCGGCGGGCTTCCCGGCGGGCGAATTTCATGGCGTCTTCGATGATCCAGCGGATGCCGTCGAGGCCGCTGATCTCCATGTTGCCGCGCGCCCAGGTGACGACCTGTCGTACGGAGTCGAGGTGTGTGACGGCGGCTCCGCCCTTGCAGGCGGCCAGCGAAGCGGCGCCCGTATAGGCGAAAAGGTTGAGCACCTTCGGCGGCTCCTGTTGGGCGCCGGCGATTTCCCGGACGCTCCGGTAGATGAAGTCCCAGTTCGGCGCCTGCTCCGGGAAGACGCCCACATGCTTGAAGGAGGTCAGTCCGAGCCGCAGGTTGAAGCCGACGGCCGGATAGGCGATCGTCCACTGCTCCTGCATCTTGTGGAGCATGTTCCAAGTGCCACTGTCTTCCTTGCCCGCCTTGCCGAAGCCTGCGCCGGGCTTGAATTCGGTATGCGCCAGCCGCCGCCACTCCGCATCGGAGAGCGTCTTCGACCACAAGGCCTTCGGCTCCGGCCGGATGGTGACATACGGGCCGAACCGCTCGAGCTTCGAAAACTCGCCCGAATCGATCAGCTCATAATCCTTCCACTCCGCAGATGGTTGCTCAATCGTCATAACCTACAAAGATACACAAATTATCGTATCCCGACACGCTTCTCCGGGATTCTGTGTCGACGCAGGGCTAAACAGCCAGTCTCGACACGAATCGGGGCTTTTCTGTGTCGACGACGGACTAAACCACCGGTTCCGACACGTTTTGTTGAGAAAACGTGCCGGCGTTCATCGTTTGCGTGTCGGGAACATCGAGTCGACTAGCGATGGGGTTAGTTTTAAAAGGCGGGCAATCTTTTCGTTGTCGGCGTTGTAGTCGTAATGCAGGGTGCGCGCCAAATCCAACTTTTCGTTTTGCGGCAGCAGGGTGGCGCGTTGTCCGTTATAGCTTTCTTTGCAGATTTTGTAGAGGACGGCGTTGAGTTCTTCGTCTGTGTAATAGACGGATTCGCCCAGCGCTTCGGCCACTTCCTTGTACCCTTCAATCTCTCGGGAGACCTTGAAAAAATAATGGCGTGCATCCCGGAAGATGTGCTCTCCGAAAGAAATCGCACAAAAGGATGCCGGCGAGATATAGCCGTCGATGAGGGCGAATTCGTTCGGATAGTCTGTCTCGTGCGTATGCAGCAAGGCTCTTTTCTCTCTGGCCGTCAGCTGGCCGAACCACCGCTCTACACGTTTCTTGTTGACATCCAAGAAATAACAATTACTCGCCCCAAAAGGATAAGAAAAAGGAGTATGCGAAGGATCGACCAGAAAGTTGTTGCGATTGGTGTAGCCGATCTGGTTACGCAGCGATTCCAGCGTCTCGATGGAGACGAAATCTTCAGTAAAGCCTGACAGGTCGACCGCCATCTTCCGCCGTTCGAAGTACCTTTTCAGTCGCAGCTTGAACAAAGCAAAATAGCGTCGACACGCCTCTTTTGTCCCGCAAAGAATGAAATGCACATGGTTGCTCATCAACTCGAAAGTGATGATCTTTATGTCCAGACAGTCGTGGGCGCACATGGCCACGATCGTCATCGCTACCCGATAGTCCTCAGTATCTCGGAAAATGACGGGATGCTTTTCCGGGGTGTGCAGATGAAAGAATGGCCCGAAGTGGCGTAATGCCATCTGGAACAGCTGTTTGCACCGACTCTCTTTTTCAACGAAAGAATGGCCGACCGGCCTCTCCGCCCAGAAGGCGGTATCAAAGAAATCCTTTGCCGTATTCATACTCACATTAACTCCAACGCCACCGTGGCTATGGATGTAAGCGCAAGTTACAACCGAACTTCCCGGAATCCAAGAAAAATCTGCAAAAACTTGCGCCGACAGCAATCGCCGACACGAATCACCCCTGATTTGTGCCGGCGCAGTTCAGAATCGGCATCGCCGGCACGTTCTGTCGGGTTTCTGTGCCAAGGATAACCGCCGTTGGCACAAACGTTCATCGCCGCGTCACCAGCAAAAGAGCCTGGCGGTCGTATCCGTACCGTCATTTAGCTGTTGCTTAATCAACATGTGATAAATTGCTTTTTTGCGTTTGCGTATTTGATAAATGTGTATATCTTTGTGCAGTTAATGTAGATCAAGGGAGAAAACCTTGATAAATTGGTGAGGAAAGAGCACCGGAACCGGTAAGGTGAAGGTGCTCTTAATTTGACTAAGTCGGGCTGGTACTGAGGAGGATCCTTTCTTTCGTTCTTGATTCACCAATTTACATTAACTTATGAGCGTTATGATAACGATCTGCTTTTACGTACGGGGTACGTATGGCACTCCTGTGTTCGTCCGCGCCTACTGGCGCAGGCGGCATGGCCGCAAGGAGTTCGTGCGGGCGCATTGGCGCTATCGCCGATGATCCTGTGCGACTGAAGTGATATACTGCACGAAGCCCGGCTGGGAGCCGTCTTTGCAAAAAGGCGGCTCTTTTTGAGACGCCGTCCAGACCAGAGTGATAAATTGCTTTTTTGCGGGTGCGTTTATGAAAATTAATTATATATTTGCAACCGTATTGTTGATCAAGGTATTCTTGATCAAAGGAAGAAGGAAAGAGCACCGGAACCAGCGGGTGAAGGTGCTCTTAATTTGATAAAGTCGGGTGGGTACTGAGGAGGATCCTTTCTTTCGTTCTCGACTTCTTCCTTATACAATACTTTTTATGGACGTCAAGATAACGATCCTGCTCTGCGTACAAGGTGCGCATGGCACTCCTGTGTTCGTCCGCGCCTACTGGCGCAGGCGGCATGGCCGCAAGGAGTTCGTGCGGGCGCATTGGCGCTAACGCCGATGATCCTGTGCGACTGAAGTGATATACTGCACGAAGCCCGGCTGGGAGCCGTCTTTGCAAAAAGGCGGCTCTTTTTTGAGATGCCGGTTCAAGCCCGGCATGATGGGGAGGGGGCGGGGCTTAGCGGGCGGAGAAGGCAAGGCGGACGACGAAGGAACGTTCGGCGGCGACGCGGCCTTCGGCGTACCAGACGGCGTCGGCGGCGCTGGCTCCGGGGTTGTGGCCGAGGAAGAAGTCGACGGTTTCGCCGGGATGGATCTCTCGGTAGTAACCTACCTGGATGTCGGTCAGCTGATGCGACGACAAGTATTTGAAGCCCAGCAGGTCGGCGGCCCATTGGGGATAGAAGCAGTTGTTGACGTGACCGTTGGAGTCGAGGTCGGACCAGGCGGCCCGGCGGGAACCGGCGGGCGCCAGTTCGACGTCGGCCGGCACGAGGACCTTCGGGCAGAAGGGCAGCAGGTCTTCCTCTTCGGCAAAGCCTTCCGGATAAACCATTTCGCGGGAAACGCCGCGGCCTTCGAGCGCGATGACCGTCCAGGCCGAAGTCGCCCGCACCAGCGTGCCGCCCGCCGATCCGCCAACCAGCGCCGCGCCCGCGTCATCCGCCACGCGCAAAACGTAGTTGCGCTGGTACATCGGTCCGGTCCGGCCGCGGAACCAGGACTGTAGGACGAGGTCTTCGCCCCAAAGCGGCCAGCGGTCCACCACGATGTGCATCCGGTTGAGCGCCCAGAAGAGCCCGCGCTCGCGCAGGTCAGTATAACCGGCACCGCCCGCCGCCGAAGCGCGGTAGGTCAGCTCCTGCAACCGGCTCTGGAGCGCAAAAGGCTTGATCCGCCGGTCGAAATCCGTCTCGAAACTCTCGACGGTAAAAGGATAATTCAATATCATGACAAGAGAATGCCGAATACAGGCTCGATGCCGTATGCGGCGAGAGAAATCTCACGGAAAAGCTTCAGCTGCCCAGTGGCGGCATTCCGCTGATAGAACTGAATACAACGGCCATTTTTGCAGAAAATGACCATCTTTCCGCCCGGAAGGAAGAAGAAATCACGGACATGTGCGGCGGTCGGTTGGAAACCGGTCAGCCGGATTGTTCCGTCGGCCAGCACTTCGGCAATGACCAGGCCGTCGCCTCCGTTGCGCAACGTCGCATATAGGTGCCGGCCGTCGGGACTCAGCTGAATATCGCCACCAGCCTGTTCAGGGAAAGAGCCATAACCGACAGGAAGTTGCTGGAGCAGCAGCGGCCGGTCGCCCGGCGTTGTAAAGTCGGGCAACGCATATACGAGGATTTCGTTGCTCAACTCCGTCAGGACATAACCATGGCTGGCGTCGGGATTCAGCACCATGTGGCGCGGTCCGCTGCCGGCCGGAGCGGGGATGTCGAACAAGCGTTCCAAACGTAATGACCGGTCGAGCCGTCCGTCACAGAGCGGTCGCACTGTGCCGTCGAACATGCGCAGCACGTGAATGCAGTCGGAACCCAGATCGACGGCCATCAGGAGATTGCCCAATTGCACGAGATGGTGGATGTGCGAAGACATCTGGCGCTTCGGATCAGGGCCGCTGCCTTCGAATCGCATGACCTGAACGGCTGGTTCGACGCGGCCGGCCTGCACAGGGAAAACTGAGACGCTGCCACCCGAATAGTCGGCCGAAAGCAGCACGCCATTGTCCGGATCGCCACAATGGTTGTAATAACCGGGCAGGTAGAGCAGATGGCAGGGATCGGGAGACACGCCGCGAACCTCGGACCGCTGAGCGAAGCGACCCTGGGGCAGCAACTCGAAACTGCAGATGCCCGAGTTGTCGCCGCTCTCGATTTCGGCAAACAAAATACGCCTGTCTGGAGAAAGGGCCAGACAGGACGTATTTTCAGCCGGAAAGACATTCGTGCTGCGCACCTCGAACGAGGTGTCGTCCAGCTTGAGCAGCAGCATGCGCTGCCCGTAGGTCCCGACGATGAGTTCCATAAGGGTTTAGTCTTCGCGGATGGCTGCGATGCCCGGAAGATCCTTGCCCTCGATGGCTTCGAGCATGGCGCCGCCGCCGGTGGACACGTAGCTCACCTTGTCGGCGTAGCCCATCTGGTTGACCGCTGCGACCGAGTCGCCGCCGCCCACGAGCGTATAGGCGCCCTTGGCGGTTGCTTCGGCGAGAGCCTCGGCGATCTTCAGCGTACCGGTGGCGAAGTTCGGCATTTCGAAAACGCCGACAGGGCCGTTCCACAGCACGGTCTTGGAGTTGAGGATGATGTTCGTCCAGTTCTCGATTGACTTCGGGCCGGCGTCCATGCCCTGCCAGCCGTCCGGAATCTCATGCGAGGGAACGATCTGGACATTGGCGTCGTTGCTGAAAGCGTCTGCCACGCGGGTCTGCACCGAAAGCGAGAGGTTTACGCCTTTTTCCTTGGCAATCTTCATGATCTCGAGGGCGTCGGGAATCAGGTCGTCTTCGTGGAGCGAGTTTCCGATCTTGCCGCCTTCGGCCTTGATGAAGGTGTAACCCATACCGCCGCCGATGATCAGGTTGTCGACCTTGGTTACCAGATTCTTGAGCACCTCGAGTTTCGAGGAGACCTTCGAGCCGCCGATGATGGCGGTAAAAGGATGCTGAGCGTTCTTGAGCACGTTCTCGATGGCCTTGATCTCGCCTTCCATCAGGTAGCCGAACATCTTGTCGTTGGGGAAATACTTGGCGATGAGGGCCGTGGAGGCGTGGGCGCGGTGGGCGGTGCCGAAGGCGTCGTTGATGTAGCAGTCGGCGTAGGAGGCCAGCTTCTTGGTGAAGGCTTTCTGGCTTTCCTTGACGGCAGCCTTGGCGGCCTTCTTCTCCTCGTCGGTAGCATCTTCGGCCAGTCCGCGGGGTTTGCCTTCTTCTTCGGCGTAGAAGCGGAGGTTTTCGAGCACCAGCACTTCGCCCGGTTTGAGGGCGGCGGCCTGTGCGTCGGCCTGCATGCAGTCCGGTGCGAACTGTACCGGCACGCCGAGGCATTCGCTCACGCGGGGAAGGATGTGTTTCAGCGAGAATTTCTCAGCCGGTCCTTTCGGACGGCCAAGGTGCGACATGATGATCAGCGAACCGCCGCCTGCAAGCACTTTCTTGAGGGTGGGGATGGCGGCGCGGATGCGGGTGTCATCGGTAATTTCGAATTTGTCGTTCAGCGGAACGTTGAAATCGACGCGGACAATGGCTTTCTTGCCACTGAAATCGTAAGTATCAATCTTTTTCATATCGTATAAAATGAATATGCTGTTTTAGTCGCGCTCGCTGTCCCGCCGCATGTCCTTCTCCTTGATGGTGTCGCGTTTGTCGAATTCGCGTTTGCCGCGGGCGAGCGCAATGTTGAGTTTGGCGTAGCCGTTGTCGGCGATGAACAGGCGGGTGGCGACGATGGTCAGGCCCTTCTCCTTGACGGCGCGGGCCAGTTTGCGGAGTTCTTTCTTCGTGAGCAGGAGCTTGCGGTCGCGCCGGGGGTCCTGGCGGCTGAACGCCGATCCCCACCAGTATTCGGCCACGTTCATGTTCTTCACATAGAGCTCGCCGTTCACGAAGTAGCACCAGCTGTCGACCAGCGAGGCCTTGCCGGCGCGGATCGACTTGATCTCCGTGCCGTTGAGGACGATACCGGCCGTGAAGTGTTCCAGGAATTCGTATTCGAATCCTGCCCGCTTGTTGCGGATCTCCACGGTGCTCTTTTTCTTCTCCTTCGCCATGACGGCACATATATTATAACCTGCAAATATAAGCAAAAGTAAAGGAATTGATTACCTTTGCCGTGCGACAATCTGACGATGGAAGAAGAAGACTATCTCAATCAATACGCTCAGCGGCTCCAGGATGGCCTCGTGCGACTTTGTACCGCCCGCGAAATGATGGGCGGCGTCCTGCTGGAGAACGACGACATCGAGAGCAAATTCACCGAAGAACTGGCCAGGCCTTATCTGACGGATGCCATCCGCGAATACCGGGAGTATCCAGAAGCGGCTGTAGCCTGGGCCGGCTACCTGGGCATGGCTGTCGCCAAACTCTGGGATGCCGACTGGCAGGCCTACCAGCAAGTGTCCTACGCCGACCTCCAGGGTCCGCGCGGCTTCGACGACATGGACGAACGGATCACGGCGCAGGTGCTGGGCTATGCGCTCGACAGCGAACCCGCCCGCCGCATCGCCGACTTGTTGTCGGCCTGCGCTGCTGAAGCCCTGGCGATGATTCGCCACGAGCACATCGAGCCCGCCAGTCCCCGCGCCTACTACGTCTTCGCCCGCACAGTCCAGGTCCTCTACCGCACCGGCGCCTCCATTGAACTCTTCCTGCTCGGCTACAAGCTCGAACGCCTCTGACCTTCTGGACCCGTCGGCACGAAAATGCGGCGAAATGTGTCGAGACCAGCGGTTTTGTCCTGTGCGGACACAAAAGTCGTAGAAAATGTGTCGGGGTACCGATTTTTATACTATCTTTACAATATCATTTTGATATTACAAAGATATGGAATCCAAAGAATTCGAATTCAAAGGCTTCAAGATGAGCGGCTTCGTGGCGCTTTTCCTGATTCTGGCCATCATCGTGGCCGATGTTCTCATCATTTCAAAGGCAGCGCAGGGGGCGAATCCCGAAGTGGCCATCGGGCTGACGATCCCCATCTCCTTCCTGCTGATCATCTTTCTGGGCATCGGCATGATGAAGCTGGAGCCCAACGAGGCCCGGGCGCTGGTCTTCTTCGGTAAATACTGCGGTACCTTCCGCCAGAACGGCTTCTGGTATGTCAATCCGCTGCTGACGAAGAAGAAGGTGTCGCTACGCGCCCGCAACTTCGACGCCGAAGCCATCAAGGTCAACGACAAGAGCGGCAACCCGATCATGATCGGCCTGGTGCTCGTCTGGCGCGTGAAGGACGTGTATAAGAGCCTCTTCGAGATTGACTCGCAGACCATGAGTACCCAGGGCTCGCTGAGCTCCACGATGAAAGCCTTCGAGAGTTTCGTCAAGGTGCAAGCCGACGCGGCGCTCCGCCAGGTGGCCGGCAACTACAACTACGACGAGAACAGCAATCCGGACGAGAACGACGTAACTCTGCGTTCCGGCGCCGACGAAATCAACGACGAACTGACCCGTACGCTCAACGAGCGCCTCTCGATTGCCGGCATCGAGGCCATCGAGGCTCGCATCAACTACCTGGCCTATGCGCCGGAGATCGCCGCCGTCATGCTGCGCCGCCAGCAGGCCGACGCCATCATCGCCGCCCGCGAGAAGATCGTGGAAGGCGCCGTGTCGATGGTCAAGCTGGCCCTCGACCATCTGAAGGAAGAAGGCGTGGTGGAACTCGACGAAGAGCGCAAGGCCGCCATGGTGAGCAACCTGCTCGTGGTCCTCTGCTCGGAAGACAATGCCCAGCCGATCGTCAACGCCGGATCGCTGTACAACTGAAATGGCTAAGGAAGGGACCCGGAACTTTGTGCTGCGCGTAGATGCGCAGACGATGGATGCCCTCGAGCGATGGGCCGCCGATGAATACCGCAGCATCAACGGCCAGTTGCAGTGGATCATCGACGATGCCCTGCGCCGTGCCGGACGAAAAAAGGCCGACCCCCGCAGGGGTCGGCCAGATGCCGGGTCAAGCCCGGCATGACGGTTTTGATTCTTCAGACTGGGTCAAGCCCGGCATGACGTAGTCGGCAGAGCCCTGTCTAGAACGCATACCTCAGGCTGATGCCCACGTTGGGATCGAAGCCGCGGTAGTTGCCGAAGAAGTTGAAGATCGGACGGAAGTCGAGGGCGATCTGGAAGGGAGCGTCGAACTGATAGTCGAAGCCGACCTGTCCGCCGGCACCCATGCTGAAGCCGTTCCAGTGCGGAATGCTGAACTGGACGGCCGGGCCGCCGTAGATGCCGAAGCCACCGGCCAGGAACCAGTGCCAGTGAAAGGCCAGGGTCAGGGCAGGGCCAAAATACATGTAACGCTCGTCATCGGTGTTTTTCTTGTAATGGCTGCCGAAGCGGAAACCGAGGTCCATCTCAAGACGGTTGATGTCGTTTAAGAAGGCCTGTGCGGAAACCTCCGTGGTGAAGGCGGCGCCGTAGCCGACGCGCACACCGGTCGTGATGTCGTAGTCCTGTGCCTGGACTGCGAAGTTCAGGGCCAGCAGGGCGACGAGGGAGAGAAGTAATTTTTTCATGGTATAGGTATTTGTTGATTATTCAACGTTGGTGACAAGGTTGCGGTCGCCGTAGCCGTTGTCGACGCGGCTGACGGCCGGCCAGAGCTTCTTCTCGCGGATCCATTCGAGCGGGAAGGCAGCCTGCGTACGGGAGTAGGGGTGCGACCAGGTGTCGGCGCAGACTTCCGCTTCGGTATGCGGCGCCATGCGGACCGGGTTGTCCTCGGCGTCGAGGCGGCCGGCCTTGATGTCCTCGCATTCCGCCACGATGGTCTTGAGGGTCTCCACGAAGCGGTCGAGTTCGCTGAGCGGCTCGCTCTCGGTCGGCTCGATCATCAGGGTCTCGTGGACCGGGAAGGAGAGCGTCGGAGCGTGGAAGCCGAAGTCCATGAGGCGTTTGGCCACGTCAGTGGCGTCGACGCCATACTCGGCCTTGAAGTGGCGCAGGTCGATGATGCACTCGTGGGCGACGCGGCCTGTGGCGCCCGTGTAGAGCGTCCGGAGTTCCGGCATCAGGCGCGCCGACATGTAGTTGGCGTTGAGGATGGCAATCTGCGTGACCTTGCGGAGGCCGTCCGCGCCGAGCATCTTGATGTAGGCGTGGGTGATGGGCAGGAGCAGCGGGCTGCCGTACGGTGCCGCGCTGACGGCGTCCATGCCCGCGCCGCCGCATTCGCCGACCACCGGGTGGCCCGGCAGATATGGCTTGAGAGCCGCGGTGCAGCAGATCGGGCCGACGCCCGGGCCGCCGCCGCCGTGCGGCATGGCGAAGGTCTTGTGCAGGTTGAGGTGGCACACGTCCGCGCCGATGTAGCCCGGATTGGTGAGGCCCACCTGGGCGTTCATGTTGGCGCCGTCCATGTAGAGGAGGCCGCCGTGACGGTGGATGATGTCGACGATCTCGCGGATGCGAACCTCG